>JACPUR010000013.1 GCA_016192135.1 Candidatus Tectomicrobia bacterium
CCTTGTTTTCCTGGTCGGGGCGGGCGGATTTGAACCGCCGACATCCTGCTCCCAAAGCAGGTGCGCTACCGGGCTGCGCCACGCCCCGCCGGGGAAAGAGTAGCATATCCGGGCATCCGCCGGCCTCAGGTGCCGCGGTAGATCCTAGGGGAAATAGGTTGCCCGCAGGGCGGCCCGGAGCGAGGCCTCGGGCGGCCCCGAGGTGTCCACGAAGACCCTTTCCTCCTCCCAGGGCTCGAACGCCGCCTCCTGGGCCGCCATGATCTCGATCCGCCCGTCCGAGGCGCTCCCGCCCCTGGCCTCCCGCCGGGCGAGGCGGCCCCGGCGCTCCTCCCATGGGCATTCGCAGGCGATCCAGTGGAGGCGGGCCCCCGCCTCCTCCGCCAGGCGGGCGAAGGAGGCCCGGCCGGCCCGCCGCGCGAAGCTCGCGTCCACGACGGCCCCCCGGCCTCCCTCCAGATCGCGCCGTGCCCGGGCGAGGAGCTCGGCGTACACCCGGCCGCTCATCCCCTCGGCGTAGAGGCCCCGGCCCCAGGCCTCCCGGGCCGGCGCCGTGGGGGCCAGCCCCGCCAGCTCCTTGCGCACCGGGTCGGAGTGATGGGCCGCCATCCCCGACGCCCGGGCCAGACCCCGGGCGAGGGCGGACTTGCCCGTCGCCATGAGCCCCCCCACCAGGACGAGGCGCGGGCGGCGCTCCCGCGCGGCCGCCTCCCCGGCCAGCCGGAAGAGCGCCCGGGAGCGCTCCCCCGCCCCCTCCCGCTCGGCGGGCGGGGCATCCTCGGAGGCCGCCAGGAGCCCCTCCACCTTCGCCCGGACGAGGGCCCGGTGGAGGAAGTAGAGGGGGAGCAGCGGCAGCCCGGCGTCGTCTCCGGTCCGGTCCAGGTAGGCGCGCAGGAAGGCCCGGGCCTCGGCCCGCCGCCCCGCCAGGCGGAGCTCCATCACCAGGGCCGCCGCCTCGTGGATGACGTCCATGCACCGGAAGTCGTCCCGGAAGTCCAGGCAGTCGAAGACGACCACCTTCCCGTCCTTGAAGACCACGTGCTCCATCCGGAGGTCCCCGTGCACGTCCCGCACGAAGCCCTCCCCGGCGCGGCGCCCGAGGACCTCGTCGAGCTCGCCCAGGAGCCGCTCCAGGGAGGCCCGGCAGTCCGCGGTGACCTTCTCCCCCGGCCGCTGGGAGGGGGGGAGCGAGGCGCACTCGCCGAGGTTCCCGAGGAGGAGATTTTTCACCGCCTCCGGGGCACCGTGGCGGGCGATCTCCCCTCCCCGCTCGGCCCGGAGGTGGAAGCCGGCCACCGCCTCCGCCGCGCGCTCCAGGAGGGGCTCACCCGGCTCCCCGCGCTCGAGGCGGGCGGGCAGGAAGCCCTCCGGCGGAAGCTCGGCCATCCGGAGGAGGAACTCGGCCGCCCCCGCCTCCTCCCCGGCCCGGCCCACCCGCAGGCGGCCCCCCTCCTCCAGGACGGGGAGGACGTCGAGGTACACGTCGGGGGCCAGGCGGCGGTTGAGCCTCAGCTCCCGCGCCAGGGCCTCCCGCCTTTTTTCGAGGGTGGAGAAGTCGAAGAAGGGGTACTTCACGGGCCGCTTCATCTTGAAGGCCCATTGGCCCGTGAGGAAGACGAAGCTCCCGTGCGTCCGGCGGACCCGGACCGAGGCGGGCCTGGGATCGTAGGCCGCCGGGTCGCTCAGCCCCCGGACCACGTCCTCCGTCTTGCGCGCCGCGTCCGGCATGGAACGTCCTCCGAAGAGGCGGGAGAGCATCCCCTGAATTAAATGTAATGATTCGGCGCGACGGCGGCCAGCGGCACCACGAGATACCCGGCCATCCGTCGGGGCGGCCCCCCGTGGCCGCCCACTCCATAGGCAGGGGCAGGCACGGGGCCTGCCCCTGCCAAACCGCTGCGCCGCGATCCTCCGCCCCTTGCCTCTCCCCCGCCCGCCCCGCCATGATGGCGCTTTCCGCTTCCGGAGGGGCCGATGGCGCCGAGCCGCTGGGACGCCGTGATCGTCGGGGGAGGCATCCTGGGCCTCTCGAGCGCCATGGCGCTCTCCAAGCGCAACCCCGATCTGCGGCTCCTCGTCCTGGAGAAGGAGGCGGAGCCCGGCCGGCACCAGTCCGGCCGCAACAGCGGGGTCATCCACGCCGGGCTCTACTACCGCCCCGGCTCCCTCAAGGCGCGGATGTGCGTCGAGGGCGCCCGGGCGATGGTGGAGTTCGCCATCGAGCACGGAATCCCCCACGAGCTCTGCGGCAAGCTGGTCGTCGCCACCTCGGAGGCCGAGCTGCCCCGCCTGGAGGAGCTCCACCGCCGGGGGACGGCGAACGGGGCCCAGGGCCTGGAGCTGGTGGGTCCCGAGCGGCTTCGGGAGATCGAGCCTCACGCGGCGGGCATTCGCGCACTCTGGTCGCCGGGGACGGGGATCATCGACTACCCGGCCGTGGTGCGGGCCTACGCCCGCATCGTGAAGAGCCGGGGGAACGAGATCCGCACCGGGGCCGAGGTGAGGGGCATCCGCCGCCTGGGGGGGGAGACGGTGGTCGAGACCACCGACGGGGAGTTCGCGTGCGGCTTCCTCGTGAACTGCGCCGGGCTCCACGCCGACCGGGTGGCGAGGCTGGCGGGCGGGCAGGTGGGACTCCAGATCGTGCCCTTCCGGGGGGAGTACTACGAGATCGTCCCGGAGCGCCGCTCCCTGGTGCGGGGTCTCATCTACCCGGTGCCGGACCCGGCCTTCCCCTTCCTGGGGGTGCACTTCACCCGCCGGGTGGGCGGGGCGGTCGAGGCCGGGCCCAACGCCGTGCTCGCCTTCATGCGCGAGGGCTACACCAAGATGAAGATCGATCCGAGGGACCTCTTCGAGACCCTCTCCTACCCCGGCTTCCGGAGGCTGGCGCGCAAGTGGTGGCGGGTGGGGGCGCGGGAGATGGCCCGCTCGTTCAGCAAGGCTGTCTTCACTCGGGACCTTCAGAAGCTCGTGCCGGAGATCGAGGAGCGCGACTTGGCGCCCGGCGGGGCCGGGGTGCGCGCCCAGGCGGTGGACCGGGAGGGGAACCTCCTCGACGACTTCGCCATCGTCCGCACCGAGGGGGCCATCCACGTCTGCAACGCCCCCTCGCCGGGGGCGACGGCCTCCCTCCTCATCGGGCGCGCCATCGCCGAGATGGCCGGGGAGGCCTGCCCGGCGCTGGCGCCGCGCTGAGGTGCCTCAGCCCCCCACCGCCGCGGCGGCGGGCACCCCGCCCGCGACGAGCGTCCGGACCAGCTCCGGGGTAAGATTCCCCCCGCTGACCACGGCCACAATCTTGCCCTTCGCCTTCACCTGCCCCGCCAGGCACGCCGCCACCGGGACGGCCCCCGCCCCCTCGGCCAGCACCTTCCCCCGGAAGAGGAGCTGGCGGAAGGCCTCGGCGATCTCCTCCTCCGTGACGAGCACCACCTCGTCCACCCGGGCCTGGATGTGGGCGAAGGGGAACTCGCTCGGCCGGGTGGCCGAGAGGCCGTCGGCCATGCTGTCCCAGTGATCCATGGTGAGGAGCTTCCCGGCCTGGAGGGAGTGGTAGATGGCCGCCGCCCCGACGGGCTGCGCCCCCACCACCCGAATCTTCGGGTTCCGGAGCTTGGCGGCGCTGGCCACCCCCGCGATGAGCCCGCCCGAGCTGCAAGGGCACACGATGGTGTCCACGCCGGGCATGTCGTCGAGGATCTCCATCCCGGCGCTCGCGTGCCCGATGGGGGTGCGGCGGTCCTCCGATGCGTCGATGGCGATCATGCCGCGCTCCTCGGCCACCCGCCGCATCATGGGCTTGCGGGCCATGGGGTCGTTCTCGGAGAAGACGACCTCCCCCCCCACGCGCCGCACGGCCTCCACCTTGAAGGGGCTCGCCTTCTTCATCATCACCACCGCGACCTTCACCCCGTGCTCCCGGCCCGCCAGGGCGAAGGCCTGGCCGAAGTTGCCCGAGGAGCACATGACCACCCCCCGCGCGCGCTCCTCGGGCGCGAGGGAGCGCACGATGTGGAAGGCCCCCCTCGGCTTGTAGGCCCCGGTGATCTGCTGGTTCTCCTGCTTGAGGAAGAGGGTCTCCCGCCCCGCCTCCTCCGGCCGCAGGGCGAAGGGCGTGAGGGGGGTCCAGCGCACCAGGGGGGATATCCGCGCCCGGGCGTCCTCAATTTCCTGCAGGGTGATGAGCTCGGCCATGGGGCACCTCCGGGGGGGGGAGATGTATCCGACACGATTGGATTCAGCGAGCATGACACATTTGCAGGGGCGAGGCATGCCCCGCGCTAAATCATCCGATCCGCTAAGCGTCCCCTCGCCCCGGGCGTGGTAGAATTCCGCTCCCACCCCAGGGGAGGAGACGCTGATGCTTCCCGATCCTGCCTTGATGGACGGCTTCACCCGCCTCGAATGGCTCAATCAATGCGGCTCGGCCATCGCGGATCTCGGCTTCTGGCGAAGGATCAGTTTCCTCGGCGACGGGGACGCGGCCATCCTCGTCTTCGCGGGCATAGCCATCGGCGTCATCGCCTGCGTCACCAAGGACCACTTTGTGGGCTGACCCAAGCTCATTTCGCCACCCCCACCCCACAGGAGGCGATGCCGATGCAAAAAGGTGATGGCCTGGCCGTCATACTCGTTGCTTGTGGGTTATGGGCCATCTTAGTCATTCTGCTATCAACGAAAATGATCGGTGTTCTGGCCATGCTTTTTGCTCTGTCCTTGGGTGGAGCTTTTTTCTTCAATTGGCTGGGAGATTTACGCGGGCGCTCCGCAGTAATCGGATGGGGCGCCGTAACAATCATTCTCATCGCTTCCGTCCTCATTCGGCTGTTTGAACCTTGAGGCACCTGTAGGGGCGAGGCATACCTCGCGACTACAAATCGCCGGCGCAGGTCGGCTTGATCATTCTTGCTGTCATTCTAAGGGAGCGAAGCGATCGAAGAATCTCGGTTTTGAACCGATATCCTTCGCTGCGCTCAGGATGACACCTACCGCAGAGTCCGTCCCCTTTCCCTCACACTTTGGGCCTGTACCGGCTGTCCGGGGGGTCGGGCTTGGTCCAGGGGGCGAGGAGCCTGCCGCCCCGGTAGGCCGCGCGCCAGGGGCCTTTCTCGGTGAGGACGACCACGGGCTTCTTCCGCCGGCTCATCAGCCGCCGGTAGTTGCGGCTCTGGTCCATGTAGAGGTCCTTCTCGCCCGGGAGCTTCTCGATCAGGCGCTCGAAGAAGCGGAGGAAGGAGCGGATGAAGTCCCGGGTCACGACGCGGTGGCGGTCCACGAGGTAGCACTTGTCCTCGATCACGCGGTTGTACATGAGCCCCAGGAGGTTCCCCTCCGCGTCGAAGTAGGGCTCGTAGGGGAAGGTGCGGCAGGAGACGGAGCGGTTGTGGCGCTCGCAGTGGGCGGCGCCCCGGCACTCGATGAAGATGCTCTCCTTCCCGTCCACCTCATCCACCATCTTGAGCTCGGAGGGGGTGCGGGGGCGGAACTCGTGCCAGAGGCGGGTGTTCCGGCCCTGGAGGAAGGTCCACTCCTCCCGGTAGGCGATGGGGACGAGCCAGCCCGTGTCGCAGCAGAAGGGGACGCCCCCGTTGAAGGGGGAGCACTTCTTGCCGCAGTCGAAGCGCGCGGGCGGACTCTCGAGGTCCTTGTAGAGAGCGGCGAAGTCGTCAGGCTTGAGCACGCGTTTCCTCCGAAAGCCCCAGGGCGGCCTCGGGCGTGGGTCCGGCCGGCGCCCCCCGGCCCCCGCGCCGGGAGGGCCAGCGCCCGCCCGCCGCCGAGAGGAAGAGCCCGGCCAGGATGGCCCCCGCCCCCAGCAGGGAGACGCCCGAAGGCCACTCCCCCAGGAGCGCCAGGCCGAAGGCCAGGGCGAAGACGGGTTCCGAGAGCAGCCAGAGCGCTCCCCGGGCGGGCTCCAGGCGGGCCTGGGCCCAGGTCTGCAGGAAAAAGGCCAGGGTGGTCGCGAGCGCCCCCGTCACCCCCAGGGCCAGGATCACGGCGCCGCTCCAGCGCACCGGACCGCCCCACAGGATGGCCGCGGCCCCCGCCAGGGCGCCCGCCGCCAGGAGCTGGATGGCGAAGAGGTGGAAGGTGGCCATCCGCCTCCCGAAGGCGCCCAGGCAGAGGATGTGCCCGGCGAACAGCACGGCGCAGGCGAGGGTCAAGGCGTCGCCCCGGCCCGTGGCGGAGAGGTCCGCCCCCGAGAGCAGGAAGAGCCCGGCCACCGCCACCCCCGCCCCGGCGAGGTCGCTCCGACCGGGCCGGGGCCCCCAGGCCCACATGAGGAGGGGCACCAGGATCACGCACAGGCCGGTGATGAAGGCGGAGTTGGCGGCGCTCGTGAAGCGGAGCCCCTCCGTCTGAAAGAAGAAGCCCCCGTAGAGGAAGAACCCGGCCGCGGCCCCCATGCCCCACTCCCCGCAGCGGGCGCGCCGGATGACGCGCGCCAGGGCGAAGGGGGCGGCAAGGGCCATCGCCAGGACCGCCGCCGCGAAGCGCCAGCCGAGGAAGCCGAGCGCCTCGGCCTCCCCGAGGGCGGCCTTCACCAGGGCGAAGGTCGAGCCCCAGACCAGCGACGCCAGGAGCAGCGCCGCGACGGGCCACGCCGCCCCGGCGGGATGTTTCGCCAAAACCCTCACGATCGGATTCCTCGCCGCCGGAGCCGGGACGAAGCGCATCCCGCCCCGGCCGGTCTCAATGCACCTCGGCGCCCCGCGGCGGCGGCTCGGCGAGGGAGAGCGCCCTCGCCACCGCCGACGCGCACTGGAGGGCGGCCAGGGAGCAGAACTCCACCTCCCGGCCCTCCAGCTCGCGCGGCTCATTGAAGAAGAAGGAGAGAAGGCCAAAGACCCGATCCTGGATGCGGATGGGGAAGACGGCGGCGGCCTTGGACCCTTCGGAGCGGAAAGCCTCGGGCGCGTCCTGCCAGCCATCGAGGGAGGTCACCTCGACGATGTCCCGCTCCCGGATGGCGATCCATTCGGGCAGGTCGGCGACCCCCATCCCCACCGCCGCGCGGTAGCCTTCCCCGAGCTGGGAGCTCGCCACCTCGAGGACCTGGTTCAGCGAATCGTCGTAGAGGGCGGCGTAGTGGCGGTCGGCGCGGATGAAGCGGGCCGTTTCCTGCGCGGCCAGGGCAATGACGTCGCGGAAGTGATCCCCGCGCGCCACGGCCTCGCTCACCCGGTTCAGGCCGAACAGCGCGGACGGGGCGATGCCCTCGGGCCCCGCGGCCGGCCGCCCCGCAGGGAAGGCCTCCTCCCCCCCGGCGAGAGGCTCGGGGGCGGGCGCCCGGCGGCCCTGGGCGAAGCCGAATATCCCGACCAGCAGGATCCAGCCGGCCGCCAGGGTGCCGATGAGCAGCCGCTCCGTGGACGATTGCCCCGCCCCGGCCTCGCGCCGGTCCGCCACGCGGACGAGGAGGAAGTCCCGCGCGCCGGCCGTGAAGCGCGACTGGACCATCCACCGGTCCCCCTCGTTCACGGTGTTGAAGGCGGCGGGCTCGCAGCAGGCGACGATGTCGAGGGCGCTAGCCAGCCCCCGGTCGAAGGGGCGGCCCACCTCCTGGTGGAGGAACCTGGGACCCTGCCGGGCGTAGATCACGGACTGCTCGTCCCCCGCCAGGAGGAACACCGCGTCGCGCGCCCCCGCCTCGGCGGGCTCGACCGGCAGCAGGGACTCCGAGGCCAGAATCACGCCCCAGAAGCCCTTGGTGGAGGGAGAGGGCCCCACGAAGTAGATCACGGGGACCCCGCTCAGGGCGCCCGCCTCCAGGTAGTGGCGGCCGTCGGGCGGCTTCTTCAGCGCGTCGGCCTTCTGCAGGGCCTCGGCGCCCCGGATCCAGGCGGCCTTCTCCGCCTCCCCGGGGGGAGGCACGCTCCCCTTCCGGCGCGAGGCGATGATGGCGCCGCGCTCGTCCAGCACCACGGCGGCCAGGTAGCCCTCCTCGGAGTCCTCCCGGAGGGCGAAGGCCAGGGCCCGGGCGGCCGTGCGGGCGCTGGGCGGGGTGGCCGCGATGAGGAGTTCCGCCCCCTCGACGCGCACCCGGACGGCGCCCAGGCGCGAGAGAATCCGGTCCTGGAAGATCTGGACGAGGCGGCGGTCGCGCTCGAGGAGGCGCGCCCGCTGGGCCTCGCCGACGGTCTGGCGCACGAAGAAATACAAGGCCACGGCGGCGAGGGCCGTGACCAGCGAGAAAGCGATCAGGGGCAGGCGGGAGACTTTTCGATCATCCATGATTCACGGCCGAACGCCCGACGGGCGGGATAGGGACCCCCATGAGGGCACTCTAACCCCGCCGGATTGGATGGAGCAACACGGCCGGCGGACGGCCCCGGCGGATCGGGCTCCGCTCACCCCACGGAGAGCGGGGATGATTTGGTTTCGATCCCGTAGAGCTTCTCGGAGAAGTGGCAGGCCGCCTGGTGGCCCGAGAGGATCTCCCGCAAAGGAGGCTCTTCCTTGACGCAGAGGTCCTCCTTGTAGGGGCACCGGGTGTGGAAGCGACAGCCCGAGGGAGGATTCACCGGGCTCGGCACGTCCCCCCGCAGGAGGATGCGCTTCTTCTTGACCTTGGGGTCCGGCACCGGGGCGGCCGAGAGAAGCGCCTCGGTATAGGGGTGCTTCGGCATCATGACCAGGTCGTCGGCGTCCGCCACCTCCACGATTTTGCCGAGGTACATGACGGCGATGCGGTCGCTCACGTGCTGGACCACGGCCAGGTCGTGGGCGACAAGGACATAGGCGATGCCGAACTCCTTCTGGAGGTCCTCGAGGAGGTTGAGCACCTGGGCCTGGATGGAGACGTCCAGGGCGCTCACCGGCTCATCGGCGATGATGAGGTCGGGGTTGAGGGCGAGGGCGCGCGCGATGCCGATGCGCTGGCGCTGGCCGCCGGAGAACTCGTGGGGGTAGCGCCGCATGTGCTCGGGCCGCAGGCCCACCCGGTGGAGAAGCTGGGCCACGCGCTCCTCGCGCGCCTTGCCCGAGGCGATGTGGTGAATGGCGAGGGGCTCGCCCACGATGCTCCCGACCGTCATCCGCGGGTTCAGCGAGGCGTAGGGATCCTGGAAGATGATCTGCATCTTCCGCCTGAGCTTGCGCATGGATTCCCGGTCGAGCTTCACCACGTCCTGGCCCTGGAACCAGACCTCTCCGGAGGTGGGCTCGATGAGCCGCAGGATGGCCCGGCCCGTCGTGGACTTGCCGCAGCCGCTCTCCCCCACGAGGCCCAGGGTTTCGCCCTTCGCCACGCTGAAGCTCACGCCGTCCACGGCGCGCACATAGGCCCTGACCTGGGAGAAGACGCCTCCCCGGACAGGGAAGTGCTTGACCAAATCCTTGACTTCCAGGAGCGCTTCAGCCATTTCGGGCACACCTTTAGAGAGAATAAGAATCGGCAAATGTGCGCAGAACCCTCGAGACTTCGTATGTACCAGACGGGGAGAGCCCGGGCAAGTCCCGAAAAACAAGGACTTTTAATTATTCGCCCGGGCTGGGCAAAATTTGCTCCTCTCCAAGCCCGTCGTTCGGGACCGGGAGAAGACGCGGGGCAAAAAAACCGCTGATTTCAGCCTCTTTTTCGGGAGCCGCGCCCCCCGGCATACTCCTTGCTGTAGAATGCGCCGGGTTGCGCGCGGGCCCGGGATTTTCCCCCTTTGAGGCGCCCCGCGGAACGGATATGATTTTCGCATCGCCCGGCGAGGGTCGTTCTCCCCGGGAGGGAGGCAGCGGACATGACGGACATCACGCCCATCCAGCCCTCCGGCGCCCCGGGAAGGCCCGATCCGGCGCACGGGACGCACCCGGCCGGCCAGCCGGACGGCTCCTTCGCCAAGTTCCTGGAGGAAGCCGCGCGGACCGGCGGGGCGGGCGCCCTTGGCGCTCCCGCCGCCGGGCAGGGCGTGCCCATCTCGCCCGCCCCCTACATCGGCCCCATCGAGTCCGGAGCCGGGACCCCGATCCGGGAGCTGGGCCGCCAGTTCCTCGCCCTGGCCGAGCAGTTCCAGGCCCGGCTCGCCGACCCCAAGTCCACCCTGCGGGACATCGCCCCGCTGGTGCGAGACCTGGAGGCCCACCGCGACCGGCTGGCCGGGGAGCTCCAAAGCCTTCCCGCGGAGGATCCGGGCCGGGGCCTCCTCGAGGAAATGGCCGCCCTCATCTCGTCCGAGTCGGTCAAGTTCCACCGGGGGGATTACATCTAGCCCTGTCCGGCAATCCAGCGAACGCAGGGAGCGGCGCACGAGCGCCGCTCTTTTTTTGGGGGGCGCCATTGATCCCCCCGCCCGCTTTTGCTAGCTTTGCCCCTCCAGACGGACCTCATTGGGAGAGAAGAGAAATGGCTGACGAGGAAAAGACCGAAGCGGCGGTGCCCGCCGAGGAAGGCCCGAAGCTGACCGCCCGCGAAATCGAGAAGATGAACGTTCCCAAGCTCAAGGAAGCGGCCCTCGCGTACAAGGGGCGCATCTCGGGCGTCCACGGGATGGACAAGGCCCAGCTCATGCGGGCCCTGAAGGAGATCAACGGCATTCCCCTTCAGGAGGCCAAGCGGGCCTCGAAGATCGATCGCACCGCCGTCAAGCAGAAGATCAAGAACCTCAAGAAGGCGCGCACCCAGCATGTTGAAGCCAAGGAGGGGGTCCAGCTCGGCCGGGTGCGCAAGCGGATCAAGGCCCTCAAGCGCAAGCTCGCCCGCTCAGCCTGAGAACCCCCAGGGCCGTTTGACCCCCGGGGGCGCCTCTCCGCATACTGCCCGCACCCGGAGAGCGCCGGCTTTCCGATCTTCGCTGAGGGTTCCGCCATGCGACGCCTTCTCTCGGCCACTGTCTTGAGCCTGTTCCTCGCCGCGCCGGCCTTCGCCGGGGAGTATCAGATATTTCCCGAGTACAGCTGCGACGACGCCCCGGATCTGCTCTCCACCGCACAAGACCTTCTGGCCGAGACGAAGAAACCAGAGGCCTCCGCTAAGGCCGAAGCCGCACCGAAGAAAAAAAAGATGCCCTCCGAAGAGAACCAAGCTCTCGCGCGCATTCACAAGTAGGGCGGGCCGTCTCACGGGCATTTTTCCGGAATATTTCCACTTGTGGGAACGTTCGACTGGGTAGTATGCGCTGAGTTTGCGCTAGAAGCGCGTCCCGCCATGAGGTTCGAATGAGTTCCCTTCTTCTCACCATCTCACGCGAGCGGAATGGCTTCGCCCGGCGCGTGAGCGAGGACATCGAGCGGCTCGATCGCCTCGCGCTGGCCACCCTCCAGGTGAACGTGGGCAAGCTCTGCAACCAGACCTGTGCCCACTGCCACGTGGGGGCGGGGCCCCACCGCCGCGAGATCATGACCCCGGAGACGGCCGGGCGCGTCCTCGCCTGGCTCGCGGAAACCTCCATCCCCACAATGGACATCACGGGAGGCGCCCCCGAGCTCTGCCCCAGCTTCCGGCACCTGGCGGCCTCGGCCCGGGCGATGGGCCGCCACGTCATGGTGCGCCACAACCTGACCGTGACGTTCGAGCCCGGGCAGGAAGACCTCCCGGAATTCTTCCGCGAGCAGGGCGTCGAGCTCGTCTGCTCCCTGCCCTGCTATCTCGAGGAGAACGTGGACGCCCAGCGGGGCGAGGGGGCCTTCGTGAAATCCATCGCGGCCCTCAAGCGACTGAACGCGGAGGGCTTCGGCCTCCCCGGAGGGCTCCCCCTCCACCTCGTCTACAACCCGGTGGGCGAGCACCTGCCACCCCCTCAGGACACCCTGGAGGCGGACTACCGCCGCGAGCTGGGCGCCCGCTACGGCGTCGCCTTCAACAGCCTCTTCACCCTCGCCAACATGCCCATCACCCGCTTCGCCAGCCACCTCAAGCGCTCGGGCAAGATGGCGAACTACATGGGGCTCCTGCGCGGCGCCTACAACCCCACGACCCTCCCCGGACTCATGTGCCGCCATCTCATCAGTGTGGGCTGGGAGGGCACCCTCTACGATTGCGACTTCAACCAGATGCTCGGCCTGGCGCTCGCGAACGGCCGGCCCCTCAAGCTCTGGGACCTCTCCCCCGAAGACCTCCTCGGCCGCGAGATACTGACCGGCGAGCACTGCTACGGCTGCACCGCCGGGGCCGGCTCCTCGTGCGGAGGGGCGCTGGTGTAGGGATTCCACCCCCTTCCCATTCTCCACGCCTCATCTCCCGGCGGAAGCCCTTCGCGACCCTTCGTACCGCAAAGCATTTGCCAGGCCCGGGCGCGCCCCGCGTCCTCAGGGAGAAGCGGCTTCCGCGCCGGCCGGCGCGGAAGCCGCCGGGGCCGCGGTTTCGAGCGCGCGCACCCTGTGCATCACCTGGTCGGCCACCACCACGCCCGAGGGCGAGAGGTCCGGGCGCGCCCCGCTCAGCATGCGGGCGGTCCAGGTGTTGCACGTGTTGAACAGATGGGACTTTCCGCGCGCGGCATAGAAAAAACTCCCCGGGTAGAGGCCGGGACTGTAGACCTTGGCCCGCTCAGCTCCGGCGCGGTCGAAGGAGGCGTCGATCCGCTCGATCAGGGCGGCGAGGGCCTTCGGCCCGAGCCGGATGGCGGCCACATCCGCGTCCGGGTAGGCCTCCTGCGGGGGCCGCGCCAGGCCAGCCACATGCAGCACCGAGGGTGTGGGCACCAGGAGGGCCGAGAGCGCGATGCCGGGGCCCGGCCGGGGCGCGGGGAAATACTTGCGGTCGCCCAGGCTGAACTCGAAGAAGGCCGCGTGGGGGAGGTCGGCCGCCTCGGGGATGAGCCCGGAGGCCTCGAGGTCGCCGCGCGCGAGGGTGATGCTCGTGTGCCAGCGGTTGCTGAGGACATAGACGACGTGGGCGGCGGCGCCCTCCTCAGCCGCGGGCGGGGCGGGGCGCGCACTATCGAGCGCCGCGCAGCCCGCGAGGCCGCCCAGGCAGGCGAGCACCAGCCCGCCCTTCATCCGCCGCGCCAAGGCCCGCCAGCTCATCCATTTCTCCCGCGGGCGGCCAGGAAAGCGGCACGGATACGATGAGACAGCAGGGCGGCATCGTCAATTTGCCGCCAAGCGCGGATTTTCGCCCGGAGGCCCGCCTTAGCTCCCCGCCTCCCATCTCTTCCGCGCCGCCTCGTCCTCCCAGCGGGCATGCTTGACGCTGAAACCGGGGACCACCTCCTTGCAGTTGATCACCTCGAGATCCTCCATTACCTCGAGGATGCCGTGCTTGACGTTGGGCGGGGCGACGTGGACGAGATCGCCCGGCCCCACCACGCGCTCCTCGCCCCCGATGGAGAAGCGGGCCCGGCCCCGGAGCACCACCTGCATCTGCTCGTTGGGGTGGGAGTGGAACTTGGCCTGGGTTCCCTTGGGATAGAGGAAGCGGCCCACCTCGATCTTCTTCCCGCAGACGTTGGGGCCGAAGGCGGAGGAGTATTCCGGAGTGATGAGATCGGGTTTCACGTCGTCCAAGTGGTGATAGGGCATCGGAGTCCTCTTTCTTCCCGTCCCGGGAATGATGTGGAAGCCTGGCGGCCTGTTGTTTTTTTCTTCACCCATTCCGGAGCCCCGCGCAACCCCCCGGGGAGCGGGCCGATTATTTCTCTTTCCCTTCTCCCGGGGCGTGGTAGAATCACGTCCACACCCGTATCCCATCGCATGGAGGTTTATTCCATGAAAAAGTTCGCCCTCGCTCTGCTCGCTTTCGCGGCGTTCGGCCTTTGGGCCTTCCCCGCGGCGGCCGCCTACCCGGAGCGCCCGATCAAACTCATCGTCCCCTGGCCGGCGGGCGGGGACACGGACGGCATCTTCCGGCCCTTCGGGCCCCAACTCCAGAAGTACCTGGGGCAGACGGTGGTCGTCGCCAACGTGGGCGGAGCCTCGGGCACCAAGGGGGCCCGCGAGGCGAAGGGCTCTCCCCCCGATGGCTACACCCTCTACGCCATCCACGACTACATTCACCTGACCTATTACACCGGGGTCGCGAACGTGAAGTTCAGCGATTTCGCTCCCATCTGCTCCCTTTCCTCTACGCCCGCCATTCTGACGGCGAGCCCCAAGACCCCCTGGAAGACCTGGCAGGAGTTCCTGGCCGACGCCAAGAAGCGGCCGGGGCAGATCAGCGCCGCCGTCACCCTGGGATCGACCAGCCACATCTTCCCCGCCCTCGTCGAGAAGGCGGCGGGCATCAAGCTCAAGTACGTCTCCTATGAAGGCCTGGCCCCCCGCATGAACGCCCTCCTGGGCGGCCACGTGGACCTGGGCGAATCCAACCTCACCCAGAAGGGCAAGGTCCAGGCCGGCCAGCTCAAGTTCCTCGCCATCGCCACCGAGAAGCGCCATCCCGAGATCCCCAACGTGCCCACGTTCAAGGACATGGGCCTCGACATCGTGTACGACGTGACGCGCGGGCTGGTGGTGCCCAAGGGCACCCCGGAGGCCATCCAGGCCAAGCTCGAGGACGCCTGCAAGAAGGCCGCGGCCGAGCCCAAGTTCGCCGATGACATGGCCAAGCAGGGGACGGAGGTGCGCTTCCGGGACCGGAAGGGCTACGCCGCTTACCTCAAGCGGACCGACGACCTCAGCCTGAGCAAGGTGAAGGAGCTGGGCCTTTTCAAAGCTCCCAAGAACTGATCGGCGGGGACTCTGGCTATGAGCCGCGACGGCGCCGCCGGGCTGGCCTTGCTGGGCGGCTCGCTGATCCTGCTGTGGGCGACGCTGCACCTGCCCCGCTCGCCCCTCGTGCCGATCGGGCCGGAGTTCTATCCCCGCATCCTGCTCAGCGTCACGGCGGGGCTGAGCGCCCTGCTCTTCGTCTCGGACCTCCTGCGCCGCCGCCCCCGGGCGGCGGCGCAGGAGGGGCATTACCGCAAGGTCATCCTCTCCTTCCTCATCTTCGGGGTCTATGTCTTCACCCTCTCCCCGCTCGGCTACCGGACGGCGACCTTCCTCTTCATGCTCGTCCTCCAGGCCGTACTCGACCCCCCGGAGGACTGGGGGAAACGGGCGCGCATCCTGGGGATAGCCCTGGGGACCACCGCGGTGACCTATTACACTTTTGAAATCTACTTGTTCGTCCTGCTGCCGCGCGGCTGGGTCACGGGGTTCTAGGCATGTTCTCCCAGCTCGGGACGAGCCTTGTAGAAGTCATGCAGTTCAAGTTCCTGATCCCGCTCGTCATCGGCACCTGGGCGGGACTGCTCGGGGGCGCCATCCCCGGCGTCACCATCACGATGACCATCATCCTCGTCCTGCCCTTCACCTTCGGGCTCGACCCGCTTCAGGGGCTGGCGGCGATGACGGGAGTCTATGTAGGAGGCTGCGCGGGAGGGCTCGTGACCGCCGTCCTGCTGGGAATCCCGGGGACGCCCGCGGCCATCGCCACCACCTTCGACGGCTTCCCGATGGCCCGCAAGGGGGAGCCCGGCCGCGCCGTCTGGCTGGGCTCGTGGGCCTCCTTCTTCGGGGGGCTGCTGGGGGGCATCTTCCTCGTCGGCCTGACCCTCCCCCTGGCCACCTTCGCCCTCCAGTTCGGCCCCTGGGAGTTCTTCTCGCTCTTCATCTTCGCCCTCTCCATGGTGGCCGGTCTGACGGAGCAATCCCTCCTCAAGGGGTTCATCGCCGGGGCCATCGGGCTCGTCATCACGGTCATCGGGACGGACCCCATCATGGCGGTGCCACGGCTGGAATTCGGGACCGACTTCCTCCAGGGCGGCTTCCAGTTCCTGCCCGTCCTGATCGGCGTCTTCGCCTTCGCGCAAATCATGACCGACCTGGAGAAACTCCCCTCGGCCCGCCGCCGGGAAGCGCAAGCCGCCCCGGACCTGTCGGTCTCCCACCCGGCCGTCATCTGGGAGATTCTCCAGCGGCCCTTCCTTCTCCTCTGGTCCACCCTCGTGGGGATATTGATCGGCGTCCTTCCGGCCATCGGGAGCAGCGCCGCCAACGTCATGGCCTACGACCAGGCGAAGAAGATCTCGCGCCATCCGGAAAAGTTCGGCACCGGCATCCCCGAGGGCATCATCGCAAGCGAGGCCTCGAACAACGCGAACGTGGGAGGCTCCCTCGTCACCATCATGGCCTTCGGCATCCCCGGAGACGCGGTGACGGCCGTCATGCTCGGGGCCATGATCATCCACGGAATCCAGCCGGGCCCGCTGTTCATCAGCCAGCAGCCCCGCATCGCCTACGGGATCTTCGCCGCCTATATCCTGGCCCACCCGGTGATGATGCTCCTCCAGTGGGTGGGGGCGCGCTTCTATCTCCGGATCGTGACGGTGCCCAAGGACATCCTTTTCCCCGTGGTGCTGGTGCTGTGCACCGTGGGGGCGTTCGCCCTGAACAACACCGTGGACAACGTGTACGCCCTCCTCATCTTCGGCGTGCTGGGCTACCTGATGGTGAAGTTCGGCTTCCCGCTCGCCCCCCTCATCCTGGGCGTCATCCTCGGCGACGAGATCGAGAAGAACCTCATCCGCGCCCTGATGACGGACCCCAACCTCTGGCTCTTCCTGACGCGCCCGATATCCGGCGTCCTGCTCGCCCTCTCGGCCGGTTCCATCATCCTGGCGCTATGGCAGCACCATCGCTCCCAGGCACGGCTCGCCGGGGCGGAGCCCGAGGCCGAGGCGGATTTCTAAAGGCCTTCCCCCGCGCCCCGATCAACCGCCGCGTCTCCTGCTCCTTCCCGTGCCGGAGAGGCCGGTCGGATCCACCTTCTTGCCGCCCGCCTCCTTCTTCTTGCCCCGGGTGACGTTCGGTTCGATTTCCCCGCCATCTCCGGGAGAAGTTTCGTCACGGTAAACGCTGGCCTTGTCCTTTTCCTTCTTGAGCACCTCCACGGGATCCTTTTTTGCTTTTTTTCGTATCGCCATTACCGGACTCCTCGGGCGACGCCTCCCCACGCATCCAATATGGGAGGCCCCGAGGTTCAACGCCAAGAAGGGCCCGCCCCGCCCTCCCCGCATTGGCCCGGGCGCGCGGATATGCGATTCTCCCCGGCACGTCCACCGAAGGAGCGCGCCATCATGCAGGCCCTGCTCCAGGGCGCCCTCGCCTGCGCCCTGGCCTACCTCATCGGCTCGATCTCGCCCGCCTGGTTCGCCGGGCGCGCGCGGGGGCTCGACCTGCGCTTCGAGGGGGAGGAAACCCTCGACGGGGAAAACGCCTGGCGGGTGCTGGGCCGGGGGGCGGGGGCGCTCGTCTTCCTGGCGGACATGCTGAAGGGGCAGGCGGCGGTGGAGCTCGCCTATCGAATCGCGGAAACGCCCCTCGCGATAGCGCTGGCGGGGCTTGCGGTGACGGCGGGCCACGTCTGGCCCCTCTTCCACGGCGGGGCGGGGGGCCGCGGGCTCGCCCCCGCGGCGGGGGTGCTGCTCGCGGCCTCGCCCTGGACCCTGGCCATCTCGGCCACCCTCTTCGCCCTCCTCGCCTCCCTCACTGGGAGGCTCGCCCACGCGGAGCTCTTCGCGATCGCGCTGATGCCCGGGGCGGCCATCCTGGCCGGGCGGGGGGACCCCTCCCTCATGCTCCTGGCCATCGGCCTGGCGGGGATACTCATCTGGGCGCGCTGGAGGCTGGTGGAGGTGTTCTTGGGGGTGAGGAAAGAGGAGGAAGAAGAAAAATAGGCGCGGGTGGAAACCCGCCCCAGGAAAGATCGATGCATCCCGGCCGCAGGGGCGAGGCATGCCTCGCCCTCGCGAAATTATCTCCCCCCTACGGCTTCTCGACCGCCGGCCAGATGCGGGGCCCCACGAAGGGCGAGCAGGGGGCGTGGACGACGTATTGGTGAACGCGGTGGGTCCAGGAGCCGGCCTCGTGGCCCAGCTCCTCGTGGCCGACGAACTCCCGCTCCCGCGCCTCGGCCGAGACGTACTCGTAGAGGATGGAGTGCCGCCCCCAGCCCACGGTGGCGGCGAGCTTCCGGGCGCCGATGGAGCCCTTCATCCTCTCCATGAAGGGGAGGCGGTGCTGGGCATACCAGCCTCCTAGGTCGTGGCCGTCGCCGAGCGACTTGACGTTGAAGTTACCCATCTGGATGTAGGGGCCGGCGGTGAGGCCCGGTCCCCGCTTGGCCGCCGCGGGGCCCTCCACCCGGGCCTCCTCGGTGAAGACACAGGAGTAGGACCCGATCCTCCGGCCGAGCATCCCGCGCTCCTCGGCTGTCTGGCGCTCCCGGAGCTGGTCCCGGTTCGGGTCGAAAAAGGCGAAGCTGGTCTCGGCGCCGATGAGGACGAGGAAGTCCTTTCCCGCCCCCACGGCGGAGTCGTCGGACCGGGCCATGTCCTTGATCACCTTGTGGAAGCGCTCGCCCCCGCCCGTGTTCTCGAAGTGCGCCGCCCAGAGATAGCCCTTGTGCTCGAGTACGCGGGGGAGGTGGACTTCGTGGAGCCAGGCGAGGTACTCGCCCCGGCCCTTCTCCGGCAGATCGTACCAAGTGGCCCAGATGCCGCGGTCCACGATAGGCCCTCCAGCGCGCGGGGCGCCTCATTCGACGCCGGGGGCGTCGGGACGAACGCCTATTCGACGAAAGTGGTGCCGGCCTTGTCCTGGTGGGGGCAGTTGCCGTAGCTCGCGATGAGCTCGGCGTGATCGGTCTGGCTGGGATTCTCCTGGCCGTGCACTTCCCCGGCCGGAACATAGCAGAAATGCCCCGGCTGGACGAGGTGGCGCTCGGGCCGCTTGGGATCGCCGCAGTAAACGTAGATGGGGCCCTTCACCACGTAGAAGGTGGCGTCGCAGGCGTGGTAGTGGAGCTTGTTCTTGCCGCCCGGGGGGATGATGGTGCGCTGCATGGTCATCACCCTCGTCCCCGCCGTCTCCTCGTTCACTCCCCACATGATGGTGTAGGGGGACTCGTAGCGAAGGTCCTTCTCCAGCCCCAGCGAGTTGATGATCTTCATTGGCCATCCCCATTCAATGAAAACGAAAATGCCCCTCCCGCCCCGGGGGAGCGGGAGGGGCGCGGATGGCGCATTCTAGCCTATTTCAGCTCCAGCATCTCGTTCGAGGTGAGGCCCAGGTGGGGGCCGCCGCCGCCGGCCACGTTCGCTCCGCTGATGGCGAAGATCTTGTTGCCGACGGCCGCGCCCAGGAAGCCGTGGCGCGGAGTCAGCAGGGGGGTCTCCGTCCGCCAGCTGTTGGTCTTGGGATCGTAGGACTCGTGGGTCTTGTGCACCCCGATGAAGGTGCCCTTCCATTCCTCGCCGCCCATCACATGAATGCGGCCGTTCACCGCCACGCCCACGATGGAGCTGCGGGGGGTGATCATGGGCCGCTTCACCGACCAGGTGTCGGCGGCGGGATCGTACATCTCGTTCGCCCCCACCGGGACGGACCATCCGCTCACGAACGGCCCGCCGACGCGGCCGCCGATGGCGTAGAGCTTGCCGCCCACGGCGTTGAGGGCGAAGTGGTTGCGCGGGGTGATCATCGGGGCCTTCTTGGACCACTTGTTGGAGGCGATGTCATAGACCAGGAGATCGACCGGCTGCTCGAGAGGCTGGCCCGGCCGGATGCCGTTCTCCTTGGAGCCGTCGGGCAGGCGAACACCGCCGGTGCAGTAGATCTTGCCCTCCAGCGCCGCGCAGGCCGGGGAGCCCAGGGGCTTGGGCAGGCCGGCGAGTTTCTTCCAGCCGTCGGTCTTGGGGTCGTATTCCCAGGCGGAATTCACCGGGGTCCAGGCGGGCCGCCCCTGGGGAAGCAGAAAGCCGCCCATCAGGTATATCTTCCCGTTGGCCTCGGCGACGCCGACGTGGTGGATGAGCTGGGGCATGTGCTTCTTCTTTGCCCACTTATTCGATGCTGGGTCGTACTCGGCCACGATCCCGAGAGGCTTCCAGCCGGGGGCGATGCCGCCCATCAGGTAGACCTTGCCGCCCGACGCCGTGCCGTACACCTCCTCCTCGCCCTCGGGCGCGTCCGCCATTTTCTTCCAGGGCGACATCTGGGCCAAGGCCTTCCCGGGGGCCATCGAGATCCCGAGCGCCGCGATGAGAATGGTTGCCGCCGCGAGCCAAGCTCTGCGCATCGTACCCTCCTCCTCCTGGATGAATCCGGGGCGCGAGCGGACACGCCGGCCCCGGCCCTCCCCGCGAATGAATTCTCCGAGCAAGCTGTGTGGTGCCATTCTAGCCCATCGGGGTGAAACGCGCCAGGTTTCCGGCCGTTGCTTGCGGGGAGAAGCCGAGGGATAATCCCGCCACTGATGGGCAGTGCAAGTCGCTATGGTTACGATGAAGGTTTCGTCCCGCGAAGCGGCATGAAGCCATCCGTTTGCGTCCGCACGAAGGGAGCCCCATGGAAACCGAAAAGATCCCCCTGCCCGCCGACGTACTTTCCGCTACCGCCGCCCCGCCCACCGCTGCCCTGGCGCGCCTGGAATTCGCGATTGCTATCGCATTCACCGCCGGCGCAGCCCTCCTAAGTATCTTCATGGACCGCCTGATTGCGGAGGGGGGAATGCGCGAGGCCCAGCAGTTCATCCGCCTCACCCCCGTCTTCTTCCCCCGGGTGGCGTTCGGGCTGATGGCCGTCCTGGGGGCCATTCATGGGTACAGGGCCTGGCGCCAGCTTTCCGAAACGGCCCCCCCCGGCCCCGGAAGCTGGATCGAGAAGTACCGGAACGTCGTCCTGGTGGGAGCCTTCATCCTGGCCTACGCCCTCCTGCTTCCAAAGCTTGGATTCACCGCGGCGACCCTTGTGGGAATCGCGGCCGTCACCGCTACCCTGGGCAGCCGCACGTGGTGGGAGATCCTCCCCGTCTCGCTCCTCTCCCCCCTGGTCATCCGGTTCGTGTTCGAGCGCGTGCTGCTCATCGCGCTGCCGAGGTCCGACTTCGAATTCATCGCGGTACCCGAGGAAGCTCTGATGAAGTTCCTCGTTCGCCTCTTCTTCTTCCAGTTCTGAGGCCGCCATGCTCGACGCCTTCTTCCAGGCTTTCCAACTCATCTTCCGATTGGATATCTACCTGTACGTCATCGTCGGCCTCGTGGTGGGGATGTTCGTGGGGGCCATGCCTGGTCTGACCACGGTCCTGGCCCTGGCAGTCCTGCTCCCGGTCACCTTCAAGGTGGAGCCCATGCTGGGCGTCCCCTTCCTGATCGGCATCGTCAAGGGCGGCATCTTCGGGGGCAGCATTCCCGCCGTGCTGGTGGGCATCCCCGGCACCGGGGCCGCCATCGCGACCTGCATCGACGGCCCCCCGCTCACCCGGAAGGGCTACGGACGCAAGGGGCTGGAGATGGCTCTCTTCGCCTCCGTCACGGGCGACACCATCGGGAGCATCCTCACCCTCTCCCTCATCGGCCTCTTCGCCCTGCTCGTCCTCCTCATCGGCCCGCCCGAGGTGTTCGCCATCATCGTCTTCTCCCTCGTCCTCATCGCGAGCGTCTCGAGCGAGTCCGGCCTCAAGGGGGCCATCGCCGCTTTCTTCGGCCTGGGCCTAGGCTTCATCGGCACGGACGCCACCACCGGCGCCACCCGCATGACCTTCGGCCTGAATGCCCTGAGCGGCGGGATTCCCCTCATCCCGCTCATCATCGGCGTGTTCGCGATCCCGGAAATCCTGATGGCGGTGGAGTCCAAGGAGCCCCGCTTCGTGACGGGGAAGGTGTCGGGGGCGACGGGAGAGCGCCTGCATCTCCGCGAGTTCATGGCGTCGTGGCGCACCCTGTTGCGCTCGTCGATGATCGGAGGATGGATCGGCGCCGTGCCGGGGGTGGGCCAGGTGGTGGCGGCCTTCGTGGGATACAGCGCGGCCAAGCGCGCCTCCTCCCACCCGGAAACCTACGGCAAGGGCGAGCTGGACGGCGTCGCCGCGCCCGAGGCCGCGAACAACGCCGTGAACGGACCGGCGATGGTCCCGCTCCTCACACTGGGCATCCCGGGGGACAACACCACCGCCATCATGCTGGGGGCCTTCGTGGCCCACGGCATCCGGCCCGGACCCCAGATTTTTCAGGAACAAGGGGCGCTCATGTACGCCCTGCTCATCGTCATGGTGCTGGCCAATCTGCTCTTCCTGGCGGTGGGCTATCTCCTCCTCAAGCCCTTCGCCATGGCCATCCAGATCAAGAAAGCCTACCTCATCCCCATCATCGTCATCCTGGCCTTCGTGGGCACCCTCTCGACGGGCGACATCTCCGATCTGGGCATCATGCTCGCGGTCGGGTTCTTCTCCTATGTCCTCCGGAAGCTGGGCTTCGACCTGGCGCCCCTGGTCATCGCGTTCGTGCTGGCGGAGCCGCTCGAGTATACCCTGAGCCAGTCCCTCCTTTACGCCCGCGGGGCGGTGCTGGGCTATTTCTTCCTGGCCAGGCCCATCGCCGGCGTCTTCCTCGCCGCCACTTTGATATGGGTTGCTTGGATGTCGGTGCGCCACCGTTTCCGCGCACCTCGGCCCGCAGAGCCGTAGCGCTCTGTCCATCCGGAGGAACACAACATGAGACGACGAATATTCCTGCTGACCGCCGCCGGCCTGGCCGCCGCCCTGGCCGCGCCGGTCCCCGCCCCGGCCGCCTACCCCGACCGGCCCATCACCCTCGTCATCCCAGTCGGCGCGGGCGGGAGCCACGACCTCCATGCCCGGGGCATCACGGGGATCATCAGCGACATCATCGGCCAGCCGATGATCGTGAAGCTCCTCCCCGGCGGCGCTGGGATGAAGGGGACGGGCTTCGTCGCCGGCGCGAACCCCGACGGCTATACCATCCTCTTCAGCCACAACGGCTGGGACCAGCTCGTGCCCCAGACCCAGAAGGTGCCCTTCAACACCCTCAAGGCCTTCAAGGCCGTCGCCCGCATCAACTACGGCGATACGGTTTTTATCACCAACGCCCAAAAGCCCTGGAAGAGCCTCAAGGACCTCATTGACTACGCGAAGAAAAATCCCGGCAAGGTCAACTGGGGCCACAGCGGAGTCTGGGGGGCCGGCCACGTGCCCGCCGCCCAGCTCGTGCGGGCCGCTGGCATCAAGGTGAACTTCATCCCCCACAAGGGCGGCGGCCCCAGCCTCCAGGCCGTCCTCTCAGGCCAGGACGACATGGGAATCGCGTTCCCCACGCAGATACGCCCCCACGTCAAGGCCGGCAGGATCCGCGCCCTCGCCGTCGCGGGCGACAAGCGGATGGAGAAAGACTCCGACTTCAAGGACGTACCCACGACGGCCGAGCTGGGCTATCCCCAGTCCTCCTTCACCATGGAGCGCATCTTCCTGGCCCCTTCGGGCATTCCCGAGGACCGGCTCAAGGTGCTGCGCGACGCCTTCGAAAAGCTGACGAAGAACCCCTCCTTCCTGGCGTTCATGAAGAACATCGGCGAGCCCGTCCAGTTCATGCGGGGCGAGGAGTACGAGAAGCTCCGCCCAAAGCGGTATGCCGAGTACAAGGAACTCATCAAGGAGATGACCAGGAAGTAGCGGACACACAACCAGTTTCCGCGGCCGGCCCCGGTCCGCCGGGGCCGGTTTTTTTATGGGGATTTCCGCATGCATTCCGCCGCTTGGCCGAGCGTGCCGGGAGCGCTATATTAGGACCGGGCCCTCCCGATTAATGGACGTGGGCGGAAGCCCGCCGGGCCGAGCCCGGTCCACCCAACGGGAGGGAGGTTTCATGCGCAGACGCTTCATCATCCTGGCGGCCGCTTCGATCACGGCCGCCGCCCTGGCCGGGCCGATCCCGGCCGGGGCCGCGAGCTATCCCGAGCGGCCCATCACCCTGGTCATCCCCCTGGGCGCGGGGGGGAGCCACGACCTCCACGCCCGGGGCATCACGGGGATCATCAGCGACATCCTGGGCCAGCCGATGATCGTGAAGCTCCTCCCGGGCGGTGCCGGCATGCAGGGCACCGCCTTCGCCGCCCAGGCGAAGCCGGACGGCTACACCGTCCTCTTCACCCACAACGGACTCGATCTCCTCGTCCCCCAGACCCAGAAGGTGCCCTTCAATTCCCTAAAGGACTTCAAGGCCGTCGCCCGGGTGAACTACGGCTACAACATGTTCATCACCCACCCGAAAGCGCCCTTCAAGACCATGAAGGAGTTCGTCGAGTACGCCAAGAAGAACCCGGGGAAGGTGAACTTCGGCCACAGCGGCGTCTGGGGCGCCATCTATACCCCGGCGGCCCAGCTCATGAAGGAAACCGGAATCAAGCTGAACATGATCCCTCACAAGGGGGGCGGCCCCTCCCTCCAGGCCCTGCTCTCCGGGCAGGACGACGTGGGCGGCGCCTTCCCCACCCAGGCCCGGGTGCACGTGAAGGCCGGGAAAATCATCCCCCTCGCCGTAATCGGCGACACCCGCATCAAGAACGACCCCGACTTCAAGGACGTTCCCACCACGGCCGAGCTGGGCTACAAGAACGTCTCGTTCGTGATGGACCGTTACTTCCTGGCTCCGGCCCAGACCCCCCCGGACCGCTTGAAGGTCCTCCAGGGCGCCTTCGCCAAGCTGATGGAACACCCCTCCTTCAAGGCCTTCATGAAGAACATCGGCGAGCCCATCGATTTCATGAGCGGCGCCGACTATGACAAGCAGCGCACCAAGCTCTGGAGCGAGTACACCGCGCTCATCAAGGAGATGACCAAGAGGTAGCGGATACCCGAAATCCGCGCGCCGGCCCCGGGCCCGCCCGGGGCCGGTTTTTTTCCGGGACATCAGGGGATTTCGGAGCCGCTTGCCCCAGCGCCCCCTCCCGCTATATTTTCCCCCCAGGCCGAATGCGCTCCCGGCGGGGTTTCCCCCGCGGCCCGGGATCGCGCGCGGCCCCGATTCGTCCCGCAACCATCCAGCGGCGGAGGACCCGGTGCCCAAGACCTACTACTTCAGCACCAAGAAGATGGCGGCCAAGCACGCCGGCGGCGACTACAGCACGGCCCACGGGCCCTTCGTGGTGGGCGAGCGCATCATCTTCGGCCACATCACCATCACCAGGGGGACCCAGGCGGAGCTCCACAGCCATCCGAACGAGCAGTTCATGCTGATTGAGAAGGGCCGGGCCCGGATGGAGGTGGGCGGCCAGAAGAAGACCGTGGGCCCGGGCGACATGATCCTGATCCCCGCCAACACCCTCCACAGCTGCAAGGTGACGGGGAACCAGGACCTGGTCTTCACCACCGCCAAGGACACCTCCTGGAGCATCCACGGGGTGAAGGCGGCCCAAAAGGCGCCGGCAGGGCCGAAGAAGGCGGCGCCCCGGAAGAAGGCCCCCGCGGGGCGCAAGGCCGCCCGCTAGCCCGGCTCCCCTTCATCCCGGCGCGCCCGGCGCGCGCCGCGCCCACTCGAGACGGAGACTCCGCTTTGGCCGACATCATCACCGGGATGATCAAGCGCTTCTCCTCGGACTCTCGCTTCACCCCCCAGCCCGACCCCTCGGGCCGGTTGCTCCGCCTGCGCCTGAACGAGAAAAGCTGGTTCGAGTTCGAGAAGCTCGAGGACGAGAACAAGCTGCGCGTCAGCTTCGCCACCGACGACCGGTACTTGAACGAGGACATCGAGCACGCCATCCTCGACAGCAAGGACCCCATCGACGACTTCGTCTACGACGGCATGGAGGAGGCGGGCGAGGAGGAGGAGCACGAGGTGAAGCATTACCACGACGGCGCCTTCCGCTACGCCATCGAGCTCCCGCTCGACAAGCCCAAGGTGGACGAGCAGGCCGCCCGCGTCCTCGACGGCCTCTTCAACACCTTCGAGGAGTACGCGGAAGGGGACTAGCTTCCCCTACTCCCCCACCACCATGATCTCCACCCGCCGCGCCCGCGGGCGGTTATCGAAGTCCACGAGCACGACCTGCTACCAGGTGCCCACCACCAGGCGTCCCCCCCGGAAGGGGAGGGCCAGGCTTGGGCCCAGGAGGGCCGCGCGCACGTGGGAGAAGCCGTTGCCGTCCCCCCAGCGCTTGTCGTGGGCGTAGGAGATGCCCTCGGGCGCCAGGCGGGCGATGGCGGCCTTCAAGTCCTCCACCGCGCCGGGCTCATACTCGATGGTGGTGACGCCGGCCGTGGAGCCGGGCACCGAAACCAGAGCGATTCCCTCTCGCAATCCGCTGCCCTCGACGGCCGCCTCCACCTCCCCGGTGATGTCTCGGACGTCCGTGAAGCCCCGGCACTCCACCTGGATGCTCCGGGCGTAGCTGCCCATCCCCGCCTCCCTGTGTTATACAATCGGCCGTAGAATCAAATTCCGCGTTCGCCGAGTCCGTTTTGGCGTCCTCAATCGAAAGGAATCTATCATGCGCAGATGGCCCCTCATCCTCCTCGCGCTCATCTTGGTGGGCTTTGGTGCCCCCCGCGCCGAGGCCTTCAAGGGCACGGTGACCATCGCCCTCTCGGGCGAGCCCCTGACGATGGACCCCCACCGGGAGACGGACTTCATCGGGACGATGGTCTGGCCCTGGGTGACAGACCGGCTGGTCACGACCCAGCTCGGGACGGGGAAGATCGTCCCCTGGCTCGCCGAGAAGTTCGAGAGGCTCGACGCCAAGCGCACCAAGATGACCCTCCGCAAGGACGCCAAGTTCTTCGACGGGAGCCCCGTCACCTCCGAGGCGGTCCAGTACTCCATCGGGCGGATCCTCGACCCGCAGATGAAGAGCCGCCAGCGGTCCTTGTGGAACACCTTCGACCGGGTCGAGATCCTCGACGAGCGCACCTTCATTCTCCACAACAAGGTGCCGGACAACGGCCTCCTCAACCGGTTCCTCAACTGGGGACAGATCCTCTCCCCCAAGTCGCGGACCTTGGACCCGGCTGCGATCTCCCGCAACCCCCTGGGCTCGGGGCCCTACATGGTGAAGGAGTTGGTGAAGGGCCAGCGGACGGTCTTCGAGGCCAACCCCAACTGGTGGGGCAACTCCCTTTATCCCAACCGGCCCAAAACCGTCATCCTCCGGCGCATTCAGGAAGCGACCACCCGGATCAAGGCGCTCGAGACGGGCGAGGTGGACGTGATCACGGGCGTCCCCCACCACTTCATCCCCGAGATCAAGAAGCACGCCGGCCTGGAGGTCGCGGCCGTCCCCGCGGTGCGCATCCTCTTCATCGGCTTCTTCACCCGATTCGGGGGGCCCTTCGGGGACGTGAAGGTGCGCCAGGCCGTGAACCACGCCATCGACGCCGAGAAGATCCGGACCACCCTGCTCGGCGGCTACGCCGACATCTTCCACCAGCTGCTCCACCCGTGGAACTACGCGGGCTACAACCCGGACAAGCGCTGGTACGGCTACGACCCGGCCAAGGCCAAGCAGCTCATGAAGGAGGCCGGCTACGAGAAGGGCTTCCGGGCGGAGTTCATCACGACGAACGGGCGCTACCCCGCCGACCGGGAAACCTGCGAGGCCGTGGCGGGCATGCTCCGGGACATCCAGGTCCAGACCACCTGCTCCGCCCTGGCCTTCCCCCTTTTCCGGAAGACCTTCACCGCCTACCAGAACGAGCAGAAGAAGGGCGCCGCCATGTACTACATGGGCTGGGGGAACGGGTCGGGCGAGGCCGGGCTCGTCCTGCGCGGCTCGACCTCCTGCAAGGGCTCGTTCAGCGGCAGCTGCTTCCCGGATCTGGATGGGGCCATCGAGAAGGCGGCCACCACCGCGGATCCCAAGGAGCAGCAGGCGGCCTTCGAGCGCGTCACCGACCTCATGAAAGAGAAAGCTTCCCACAAGGTCATGTTCAAGATCCACGACATATTCGGCTTCAATAAGCGCCTCAACTTCCAGCCCAGGCACGACGAACAGCTCCAGCCATGGGAGATAAGCCTCAAGTAGGCGGCGCCGCGGGGAGAGGCGATTTTGGGCCGGCGGGGACTCGTTCCCCGCCGGCCTTTGTGACTCCCTCCCGCCCGGCCTCCATCCGCCGGCGATGGCGCGGGCGTCCGCGAAGCCCGGCACTCCATCCCGGCGCGGGCCGGCCCCATCCCCGCCTCCCGCCTCGGGCCAAAAAGAGCCGTAAAAAAGGGCAATTTCACATCCTCCCCGGTTGTTATACAATCTGGATGCGCAACCGATAACCCCATTCCACCTGCCCGGGCGGGACGGCCCCCCTTCGGGACCCGTCTCACCTCCCGCCGCAGCGCAGGAGAGGGAGGATTTTCCATGCCGCGCACGACTCGCTCGATCCGCTCCGCCGCCCGCGCCTTCCTGGCGGCCCTGCTGCCGGCGGCCCTTCTGGCGGCGGCGCCCGCCGAGGGCGCGCGCCGCTTCATCATCGCTTTCCAGGGCGACGCAGCCACCCTCGATCCCCAGGGCCGGAACGAGACCACGACCATCTCCATCCAGATGCACATGTTCGACACCCTCGTCTTCCGGGGGATCGAGGGCTATGAGCCCGGCCTCGCCACCTCCTGGAAGGCGGTGAGCCCGACCAAGTGGGTCATCAAGCTGCGCCAGGGGGTGAAGTTCCACGACGGCTCGCCCTTCACGGCCGAGGTGGCCAAGGAGAGCCTCCTCCGGGCCCAGGGCAAGAATTTCCCCAAGAGCCAGATGAAGCACTTCACCAAGGGCATCAAGTCCATCCGAGTGGCGGACGCCTCGACCCTCGAAGTCGACACGGGCGTCCCCTGGCCTACCCTGCACGAGGACCTGGCGAATATCGCCATCGTGCCCATCGACTACATCAAGAAGGTGGGCGACGCGATCTTCGCCCGCAAGCCCGTGGGCACCGGCCCCTACAAGTTCGTCGAGTGGGTGAAGGACGATCACATCGACCTCGACGCCTTCCCGGGCTACTGGGGGAAGCAGCCCACCGTCAAGCAGGTGCGCATCCGCCCCGTCCCGGTGGACGCGGCGCGGACGGCGGGGCTCATCTCGGGCGAGATCGACGTGGTGTGGGGCGTTTCCCCGGTGGACGCCAAGACGCTGGAGAAGAACCCGGACGTGAAGGTCCTCCGCACCATTACCCAGCGGAACATCTACTTGGCCTTCGACCATTGGCGGAAGGAGGGAGGCGCCTTCCAGAAGGGCGGCTCCCGCTCGCCCGGGCTTCCGGCCGGGGCCCCCAACCCCTTCCTGAAGCTCAAGGTGCGCCAAGCGGTGGCCCACGCCATCGACGTGCCCGAGCTCATCCGCTCCGTCATGCACGGAAGCGGCGCCCCGGCCACCCACCTCGCCCCGCCCCAGGCCTTCGGCTTCAACAAGAAGCTCTCCCGGCTCCCCTACGACCCGGCCCGGGCGAAGAAGCTCCTGGCCGAGGCCGGCTTCCCGAACGGCTTCCAGGTGCGGCTCGACTGCTCGAACGACCGCTACATCAACGATGGGCCCATGTGCGAGGCCATCACGGGCATGCTCCGCAAGGTGGGCATCAACGCGACGCCCAGCCCGCGCACCAAGGCGGTCTTCTTCCCGGCCCTGGACAACGGCGACTTCTCCATCTACCAGGCGGGCTGGGGCACGGAGTCCGTCGGCCCCACCTTCAGCGCCGTCTTCCACACCCAAGACCTGAAGAAGGGCGTGGGCCGCATCAACCGCGGCCACTACAGCAACAAGGAGGTGGACGCCCTCATCGCCCAGGCCTCCTCCGAGATGGACGACTCCAAGCGCCAGGCCCTGTGGGAGAAGGCGTGGTCCATCTCCATGGGGGAAATAGCCGTGCTGCCCCTCTACCAGCAGGAAGCGATCATCGGGGTGCAGAAGAACGTCCAGCTCAAGCCCCGCTTCAACGAGTGGATCCTGGCCCAGGAGATCACCCTCGCGGGCCGGAACTGACCTTCGCAGCCCCCGGCGGCCGCCCCCGCGGCGGCCGCCGGGGGCGGGACGGCTGCCGTGCCGGCATTCCTCGTCAAGCGCCTCTTGCAGAGCCTGGCTGTCTTCCTGGGCGTGAGCCTCGCCATGTTCCTCATGCTCCGCATGGCCGGGGATCCCGTCCAGCTCCTCCTCGGGGAAGAGGGCACGCCGGAGGACATCGCCCGCCTGCAGGTGGTCTTCGGCCTCGACCGCTCCCTGCCCGTCCAGTACCTCTACTTCCTGCGGAACGCCCTGCGCGGGGACCTGGGGGTCTCCTACCACCACGGCGTGCCCGCCATGGAGCTCGTGCTGGAGCGCGTGCCCGCCACCCTGGAGCTGGCCGGGGCGGCCATGCTCATCGCGATCGTGCTGGCCGTGCCGCTCGGGGTGATCGCGGCGAACCGCCGGGGGGGAGTGCTCGACCGGCTGTTCCTCTCGGGCTCGCTCGTCGGCATCTCGGCCCCGCCCTTCTGGGTGGGGATCGTCTTCATCCTGGTCTTCGGCGTCATGTTCCGATGGCTCCCGACCTCCGGGCGGGGGGGCTGGGAGCACCTCGTCCTCCCCGCCGGCTCCCTGGCCCTCTACCGGCTGGCCCTCTTCATCCGCCTCGTGCGCTCCGGGATGCTCGACGTCCTCGGGCAGGACTACGTGCGCACGGCGCGCTCCAAGGGCCTGGCCGAGCGGGCGGTGGTCTTCAAGCACGCCCTCAAGAACACCCTCATCCCCTTCATCACCATCGCGGGGCTCCAGATGGGGAGCCTCCTGGCGGGGGCGGTGGTGACCGAGCGCGTCTTCGCCTGGCCGGGGATGGGGCGGCTCATCCTCGACTCGATCCAGAAGCTCGACTACCCGGTGGTGATGTGCTGGGCGCTGGTGACGGCGGCCATCTTCATCCTGATCAACCTGGTGGTGGACATCTCCTACTCCTTCGTGGACCCCCGGGTGAGGAGCGGCTGATGGCCCAGGAGACGGCCCTCCGGGCCTACGAGGCGGAGGCCCCGCCCGCCCCCGGAGGGGCTCCGGGGCGCGCCCTCCTCCGGGCCGACGCCCTGGCGGGGATGGCCGTCCTCCTCGCCGCCTGCCTCGTCGCCCTGCTGGCCCCCTGGATCTCCCCCCACGACCCCATCGGCCAGAACCTGCGCTCGGTCCTCCGGCCCCCCTTCTTCCTCGAGGGCGCCCTTCCCGGCTACCTCCTCGGGACGGACGGACTGGGGCGGGACCTCCTGAGCTACATCTTCCACGGCTTCCGCATCTCCATGGCCGTGGGCCTGGCCTCGGTGGCCATCTCGGCTGTCCTGGGCGTGACGCTCGGGGTGTGGGCGGGCTACCGCGGCGGCCGGGTGGACGCCCTGGTCATGCGGCTCGCGGACTTCCAGCTCACCCTCCCCACCGTGCTCGTGGCGCTGGCCGTCATCGCGCTGTTCGGCTCAGGGGTGGGGAAGCTCATCCTCTTGATCGGCCTGACCCACTGGGCGGTCTACGGCCGCACGGTGCGGGGGTCGGTCCTGGCCATCCGGGAGCGGGAGTTCGTGGAGTCCGCCCGGGCGCTGGGGGCCTCCCCCTGGACCGTCATCCGGTGCCACGTCCTCCCCAACGTGATGACCCCCATCCTCATCATCGCGGCGGTGGAGCTGCCCCGGGTCATGCTTCTCGAGTCCACCCTGAGCTTCCTGGGGCTGGGGGTGCCCCCCACGGTGCCTTCCCTGGGCGGCGCCATCGCCCACGGCTACGGCTACCTCCTGAGCGGCTACTGGTGGCTCACCGTGCTGCCGGGCCTGGCCCTCATGGTGGTGGTCGTGGCCATCAACCTCCTGGGCGACTGGCTCCGGGACGTGCTGGACCCGAGGGTGGTGAGGTAGGAAACCCCAGGTCGTCACAACAAAAACGGGAGGCCCTTCCGGGCCTCCCGTTTTGATTCTCGCTCGGAGGGCTACTTGCGCTTCTCGATGGAGACGTACTCGGCCTCGAGCTCCCCGACGTAGATCGAGGTGGGCCGGAAGAGCCGGTTCTCGGGGAGGTACTCGAGGATGCTCGCGCACCAGCCGGCGATGCGGGGTACGGCGAAGATGGGGGTGAAGATCGCGGAGTCGATCCCCATGGCGTCGTAGATGACGCCCGAGAAGTAGTCCACGTTCGGGAAGATGCCCTTCCCGCCCAGGTCGGCCACGACGAGGGCCTCGAGCTTCTTGGCGATCTGGTAGAGGTGGCCGTGGCCTCCCCGCTCGGAGAACTCCTTGGCGATGGGGTCGAAGATGCGGGCGCGGGGGTCGTAGGCCTTGTAGACGCGGTGGCCGAAGCCCGGGACCTTCACCTTCCGCTCTTTGGCCTTCTTGAACCACGTGTCGACCGTGTTCGGGTCCTTGATCTCCATGAAGGTGCGCAGCGTCTGCTCGTTCGCCCCGCCGTGCAGGGGGCCCTTGAGGGCGCCGATGCCGGCGGTAACAGAGCTGTAGAGGTCGGTCAAGGTGCTGTTCACCACCATGGCGCTGAAGGTGGAGGCGTTCATGCCGTGCTCGGCGTGGATGATGAGGGCCATGTCCATCACCTCGGCCGTGCGCTCGTCGGGCTTCTTGCCCGTCATCATGCGCAGGAAGTCGGCCGAGTGCCCGAGGGAGGGGTCCGGGTCGAGGATGGGCTGGCTCCGCCGCACCCGGGCGATGGCCGCCACGAGGGTGGGGAACTGCGCGGTCAAGTCGAGGGCGATGCGCATGTCGTTCTCGACGTTGACCTCGAACTCCTTGGGGTCGAGGCAGCCCAGCAGGGAGACGGCCGAGCGGAGGGTGTTCATGGGGTGGGTGCCCTTGGCCACCAGGGAGATGAGGTCCTTCACCTCCTTGGGGACGCCCCGCCGCTTGGAGAGGTCGGCCTTGAAGGCGTCGAGCTCCCGGCGGGTGGGAAGCTTGCCCTTGAGGAGAAGGTAGGCCGTCTCCTCGTAGCCTCCCCCGCCCCGGCAGAGGTCGTCGATGCTGTAGCCGCGGTAGATGAGCTTCCCGTTCTGGCCGTCCACGTAGCTGAGGGTGCTCTCGTGGGTGATGGCCCCCTCCAGCCCCTTCACGAAGTCGGTCTTCCCTACGTATTTGCGCTCTTTCTCAGGCATGGCCCGTCCACCCGTATCTGGGGCAGCGCCCCGCTCAATGAAGGCCCCGCGGGCGGCGCCGCCCGCGCTAATGTTTTTCGAGAACTCCGAAAGCGTGAATGGCTGGCGCTCATGGGCCGGGTGATCCTGTCCGAACATAGCACCAAGCCCGGCCAGTGACAATCCGCCGGGGGCTTTTGGGCGTTTCGGATAGTGGAATCGAAAAAAGGCCGTGGGACGAGAAACGACTCAGCCGGGAAGGGCCAGGAGAAGCTCCCGGACGGCCTTGGCCGCCGCCACCGAGCTGGCGCCCGAGGGGTCGAGCATGGGCGAGAGCTCCACGGCGTCCAGGGCAACGATGCGGGCCCCCTCCCGCCGCAGGAGGGCGATGCAGGCGGCCAGCTCGCCGAAGCGGACGCCTCCGGGCTCGGGGGTGCCCGTCCCCGGGAACTCCCCCGGGTCGAGCACGTCGAGGTCCAGGGTGAGGTAGATGGGCTTCCCGGCGTGGCGGGCCAGGGCGCTTGTCAGGGCTTCGGGGCTGAGCGGGTGGACGGTGCCGTGCTGGCGCATCCAGTTCCACTCCTCCCGGGTGCCGGAGCGGATGCCGAACTGGACGAGCCGCCCGGGCCCCACGCGGTCCGCCGCGAGGCGCATGACGCTCGCGTGGGAGAGGGCGGCCCCCAGGTAGCCCTCCCGGAGGTCGGCGTGGGCGTCCCACTGGAACACCACGAGGTCCGGATAGACCTCCAGAGCCGCCTCGATGAGGGGGAAGCTCACCAGGTGCTCCCCGCCCAGGGCGAAGGGCACCTTGCCCGCCCCCAGGATGCGCCGGGCCTCCTCCCGGATACGGCCCAGGGCGGCCTCGGCGTCCCCCGGGGCCAGGGGGAGGTCCCCCAGGTCGCAGTAGGGGAGGTCCTCCAGGTCGGCATCGAGGAGGGGGCTGTAGGTCTCCAGGCCGTCCGAGACGCTGCGGATGGCCTCGGGGCCAAAGCGGGCGCCCGGGCGGAAGCTAGCGGTGCCGTCGAAGGGGCAGCCGAATAGGACGGCGCGGGCCTTGTCGAAGGGCGTATCCGCCCAGAGGAAGGGGGTGCGCGGGAGGTAGGGCGGAAGCCCCCCCGTCATCGGATGAAATCCCGCACGAAGGGAGGCAGCACGAAGGCGGCCGTATGGATCTCGGGGGAGTAGTAGCGGGTCTTCGTCCCCCTGGGCAGGGGGCGTGGCTTGAGGCCGGCGGGGTGCTTGGCCCCCCGGGCCCCGATGAGGTAGGTCCAGTGCCCGCCCGGGTAGGTGGGCGTGGGCCCCATGAAATGCGCGGCGTGGCGGAACACCTTGCGCGCCGCCCGGGCGATGCGGCCGATCTCCTTGCCGTCGAAGACGGGCCCCTGGGACTGGGCCACGTAGAGCCCCTCGGAGGTCAGGGCGTTCATGGCGGTGCGGAAAAAGGGGGCCTGCGTCAAGGGGCTGGCCATGCCGACCGGGTCGGTCGAGTCGACGATGATGACGTCGAAGCTGCCCCGGTTGTCCTTCATGAACTTCACTCCGTCCTGGATGAGGACGCGGACCCGGGGATCGCCCAGCTTCGAGGAGACGGAGGGGATGTGCTCGCGGCAGGCCTCGACCACCTCGCCGTCGATCTCGACGAGGGTGACCTCCGCGACGCCCGGGTGGAGCAGGGCCTCGCGGACGCAGCCGCCGTCCCCGCCCCCCACGATGAGCACCCGGCGGGGCCGGGGGTGGATGGAGAGGGGCACATGGACCAGCATCTCATGGTAGAAGAACTCGTCGCGCTCCGTGAACTGGACCGTGCCGTCCAGGAAGAGGGCCCGGCCCATGTCCTCGGTTTCGACGAGGGCGAGCTCCTGGAAGGGTGTCCTGGCCCAGTGGAGGACCCGCTTCACCCGGAAGGTGATGCCCGTCCCCGGCGCATGGAGCTCGGTGAACCAGAACTCCCCCTGGTGGAGGACTCCCAGGGAGGCCGAAGGCTCTTTCTTCAATTCCAAAGCACCACGGCCGCGAAGGCGGCACCGGTCTTCACGACCCTGTGCTCGCAGGCGATGCTCTTGACCGCGCGGACGGCCTGGCCCCGGAACTTCATCCCCTCCTCGGCCATCCGGCGCACCTTCTCCTCCACCGCGCCGCGCGGGGCGAGGTCGTGGTACTCCATGATGAGGCCGCAGTGGTCCGGGTCCTCGGGGTAGGCGATGGAGACGGCCGCCGTCAGCACCTGGCCCGGCTCCGCCGAGGTGATGGCGGAGTAGGCCACCGGCACGAGCGCGCCCTGGGGCAGGCGCACGGGGGCGATCTCCTGGCAGTGCGGGGGCAGGATGCTGCTCATCCGCACCAGGTTGGTGTTGCCGACGCCGGCGTTCAGGAGGGCTCCGTCGAACGCGTTGAGCTCGGTGAAGCCCTCGGCGCAGCCGGCCACGAGATAGTATTTGGTCGGGGTGGCGAAGATCATCGCTTGTCTCCCCCTCCGGGAAAAGCCTCGTTAAAGGGCCGGCTCGCGCCATTGGGTGGGAAAGAGGCCCTTCGCGGGGGAGAAGCTGGAGCCCTCCTCCACCGCGGGAGCCAGCACGCCGCGCTCGACTTCCTTCGCTTCCACGGTCATGGCGCCGAACCTCTCCTCGAGGTGGCGGATGGCCCCCTCGCAGTCCACCGGGCCGCACGAGAAGTAGTCCACGGCCGCGTAGCCGTGCTCGGGCCAGGTATGGACGGCGAGATGGCTCTCGGACACGACGACCACGCCGCTCACCCCGTGCGGGCTGAACATGTGGAACACGCTCTGCACGATGGTGGCGCCGCTCACCACTGCGGCCTCGCGCATGTACCGCTCGATCAGCCCCTGATCATTGAGCACGTCCCTGTCGCAATCGTAGAACTCAGCAAGGATGTGGCGGCCCAACGAGTTCAAGGCTTCCTCCTCCCATCCCGGGCGAGTGGGGCGACCGCCCCTTCTCCGTCTCTACGATCCGGCTTCGCTAGAAGCTGGGCGGAGCCGAAATCCACAGCAGCTTGGCCCGTTCCTCGAACGGATTCCAGACCTTATGGCTCCGGTCGGCCACCAGGTAGAACCATTCCCCCCGCTTCACGGGGCTCTGGCGCCGGCCGTACTGCACCATGACCTTCCCCTGCAGCACGTACCCAAATTCCTCTCCCGCGTGGGCGCGCTCCTCGATCCCCTGCTCCGGATCGAGCGTCACCAGGGCGGGCTCCATGTTGCAGTTCGCCGCCCCCGGGACCATCAGCTCGAAGGCGGCCACATCGGGATAGGTGTCCGCGTTCGTGCAATCGGCGGGGCCGAAGGCGACGCGCGCCTCGGACTGCCCGCGGAAGAATTCGACGATGTCGGTGTCCAGCGCCCGGAGAATCCCCATGAGACTCTCCAGCGAGGGGGACGTGAGGTCCCGCTCGAGCTGGCTGATGAAACCCTTCGTCAGATTCGAGCGGTGGGCCAGCTCCTCCTGAGTGAGGCTATAGGCCATCCGGAGATCCCGGATCCGCTCGCCGACCTGGAGCCTCCCTTCCCCGTCCCGCGGGACCGGCTCCTTCATCCGCCTCCCGTTGGCTGTGGAGGCCATCTTTCAACTCCTTCCTCGGCGCGCCCGTCGCGGCCCGGCGGAGCCCCGGGGCGCCTCATCCGCCCGGGCCAGAACCCTGCCGCCCGGTTTGTTTAATATACCAAACACGCCGGGAGCGTTTCCCTAAACCCGAAGCGAAGCTTATATATAGCCATTCGGCGGGCATGTCAACGAAAAATGCGGCGGCTGGCACGGAAAATCGAGGTTTTTTCGGGGGAAGGGGACCGAAGGGAAAATGGCGCCAGAAAACAAGGTTTTTCAGGCGGCGGGCGGGCTCCCGCCTGCGCGTCTCAAGCCGAAATGCCCGCCAAAGGGCTCAGTTCATGCGCTCGCCCGTGCCCCCGTCGAAAAGGTGGAAGCCCGCCTCCTCCAGGGAAAAGGTGACGCCGCTCCCCGGCGAGAGCTGGAGCTCGGGGGAGACCTTGACCACCAGGGAGGCATCCCCGCCGTAGTCGAAGAAGACGAGGGTCTCGTCCCCCAGGGGCTCGGTCAGGATGACGCGGCCCGGCTGGGCGCCCTTCCCGACCCGGACATGCTCGGCCCGGATTCCGAGGGTGATCTCCTCCTCCTTCCGGGGGAGGCGCACCCCGGCCGGGAGGAGCAGGTCGATGTTCTTGCCCCGGAAGCGGAGCCGGCCGTTCTCCTCCTCCACCCCTCCCCGAATGAAATTCATGGTGGGGGTGCCGAAGAAACCGGCGACGAACTGGTTGGCCGGCCGACGGTAGATCTCGAGGGGCCCGCCCACCTGCTGGATGTGCCCCCCCCGCATGACCACGATGCGGTCGGCCATGGTCATGGCCTCGGCCTGGTCGTGGGTGACGTAGACGAAGGTGGCCCTGAGGCGCTCGTGGAGGTGCTTGAGCTCGGTCCGCATGTCGAGGCGGAGCTTGGCGTCCAGGCTGGAGAGAGGCTCGTCCATCAGGAAGACGGCCGGATTGGTCACGATGGTGCGCGCCAGCGCCACCCGCTGGGCCTCCCCGCCCGAGCACTGGGAAGGGCGCTTCTCGAGCAGGGGGGCGATGTGCATGGCCGTCGCCGCCTGGAGCACCCGGCTGCGGACCTCCTCGCCGCGGGTATTTTTGACCCGGAGGCCGAAGGCGATGTTTTCGAAGACAGTCATGTGGGGGAAGAGGGCCAGGTCCTGGAACACCATGCCCAGGCCCCGCTCGCCGGGCTCGATCTCGTTCACCACCCGGTCACCGATGACGATCTCCCCGCTGGTGGGAGTTTCGAGGCCCGAGATCATGTTCAGGGTAGTCGTCTTCCCGCAGCCCGACGGCCCCACCATGATGAGGAACTCGCCGTCCCGGATCTCGAGGTTGACCCCGTCCACGGCGGTCACCCGCCCGAACTGCTTCACCAGGTTTCTCAGCACGATCTGCGCCACGCGGCGCCCCCCTTCTGAAAAACGCCCTACTTGCGAATCATGCCGAAACTGAAGCCCTTGATCAGGTGCTTCTGGATCAGGATGCCCAGCACGACCACCGGGATGGTGATGACCGTCCCGATGGCGGCCTGGGGGCCGTAGAGCCTCCCCTCGACGGCGCTCTGGAACTTATTGAGCAGGATGGGGAGGGTCGTCACCTTCGGGTGCGTCAGGGTGAGGGCCAGCAGGAACTCGCTCCAGTTCAGGATGAAGATGAAGAGGAAGGTGACCACCATCCCCGAGGCCACCAGGGGGAGCACCACCCGGCGGAGGGTGTAGATGCGCCCGGCGCCCATCATCCGGGCCGCGTGCTCCAGGGTGTAGGGCACCTCGTCGATGAAGCTCAGCATCATCCAGATGACGAACGGGAGCGTGGTTGCCGTGTAGAGAGACCCCAGGCCCGTGTAGGAATCGAAGAAGCTGATCCGGGCGCCGAAGAGCACGTCCGTCGTGTAGGGGATCATGATGGCGTAGTACATGAGGATGGGGATGGCGATGACGATGGGAGGCACCATCCGGATGGTCAGGATGAGGTAGCGGAAGTTCCGGCCCCCGACGCCGAAGCGCGAGACGGAGTAGGCCAGGAAGGTTCCCAGCAGCAGCGAGATGAGGGAGCTGACCGTACAGATGAGGAGCGAGTCGTACATCGCCCCCCAGATGCTGAACACCTGCTCGGAGGCCTCGCGGCTCAGGCCCTCGGACAGTGTGCTGAAGGCGAAGATCTGACGGTAGTTGTAGAGCGTGGGATAGTGCGGATACCAGTGGGGCGGCCAGGTCACCCACTCACCCGCGTCCTTGAAGGAGGTGGCCAGCATCCAATAGATGGGGAACATGACGAAGAGCGTCCACGCCAGGAGGGCCGCGTGGCGGAACCACCAGAACAGGTGATGGCGCCGGGCGAAGGAGGCCCGCGCCCCCGGGGCGGCGGCCATCATCCTGCCTCCCGCTGCAGGGCCGCCCGTTCGCGCACGAGCAGGTAGATTCCGCAGTAAATGAGGGCCGCGAACATCACGAGCAGCAGGATGGAGGCGGCCGCCCCGAAGCCGAACTTGTTGAACTGCCACACTTGGCGCCACAGGTAGAAGGCCACGGTTTGGGTCGAGTTGCCAGGTCCCCCGAAGGTGAGCAGCACCGCCTGGTCGAAGACCTTGAGCGCCTCCATCGAGCGGATGACCACCGCGATCACGATGACCGGCTTGAGTAGCGGGAGCTGCACCCGCCAGAAGATCTGCCACCGGCTCGCGCCCAGGATGCGCGCCGCCCGGATGAGCTGCGGCGGCAGCGCCGAGAAGCCCGACAGGAAAATGAGGAAAGTCAGCGAGGTCCACTGCCACACGTCGGCCAGGATGATGGCCCACTGGGCGGCGATGGGGTGGGAGAGCCAGCGCACGCGGGGATCCCCGCCGAAGGCCTCGATGAAGGGAGCCAGGATCTCGTTCAGCGGCCCCGAGTCGATGTAGATCATCGAGAAGTTGTAGCCCACCACCACCGGCACCACCATCATCGGGACGAGGAACACGGTGATGTAGAAGCGCCGCCCCCGGAACTGCTGGGCGCAGAGCATGGCGAGGCAGAAGCCGATGAGGAGCTCCAGCAAGACGGCCACGCCGGCGAAATAGAAGGTCCGGGCCAGCGCCCACCAGAACGCCGCGTCCGCCATGACGTCGAAGTAGTTGTCGAAGCCCTGGAAGAAGGCCTGCTCGAAGGGCCGGTTGGCCCGCCACTTGAGGAGGCTGATGTAGAGCGTGAGGGCGAAGGGCACCGCCAGCAGGAGGAGGAACATCGCTTCCACGAGGACGAAGGGGATGAGGCGAAAGACGCGCTCCCGTGCCAGCCACGCCCCCAGGCCGCCCCGCGCGGCGCGTGTGCCCTTTGCCGTCCCGCCCGCGGGGCGGGCCTCGGCCTCAGCCATGATTCCGCCTCGGGGCCCCCGCCCCCGCCCGGCGTGCCCGGGAGGGGGCGGGCGGCCGAAATTGGCCTACTTGAACTTGTCGATGTAGATGCCGCTCTCGACGCTCTGCCGCCAGGCCTTGACCTGGTAGGAGCGGCCGATGTCGCTCGTGACCTTGTTCCAGCCGGCCTCGATCCGCTTGGCGGCCTCCTCGGCCGTGTTGTTGTTGTTCATCACGTCGGCCAGGTTCTTGTCGAGGATGTTGAAGTACTCGTAGTTGCCCTCGATCATGAGGAGCGAGACGGCGTTCTTTGAGTTCTCCATCGTGACCTTGAGGAACTCCTCGCCGAACTTCTTCTTGATCCCCTCATGCTTGAAGTTCGTCTCCCGGAAGGGGTCCCAGAAGCCGCGCGGATGGGCGATGGCGTCGTCGCCCACGCTCGGGCTGGTGAACCACTGGATGAACCAGTAGGCCAGCTCGGGATGCTTGCTGTAGGCACTCACCATGTAGCCGGTGCCCGCCGCCTGGGGGGCGCGGCGCACGACCTTGCCGCCCCGCTCCACCCCCGGGATGAGACAGGGGAGCTGCTTGCCCTTCACCACGCTCTTGGGATTCGCGTTGCCGAAACCCACGATGGAGGGGAAGGACACGATCGAGAAAGCCTGGCCGCTGGCCCAGAAGGGATAGATTTGCGGGGTGCCCCAGCCCTGCACGTCGGGGGGCATATACTTCACGCTGGAGGCGAAGTTCCGGATGGCCTGAATGCCGGCCGGGGTGTTGATCTGGGGCTTCATGTCCTTGTCGAAGAGCAAGTGCCCGGCCATGTACATGGGGAAATGGCGGTAGGAGAAGTTGATGCTCCGGTAGGCCAGGGCGCCATAGAGGTCCTGGTCGAACTTCATCCCCCAGCGCGTCTGGCCCTTCTTCGTGTGGAAGAAGGCCGCCATCTGCTCCCACTCTTGGACGGTGTCGGGGCAGCCGGGGTCCTTGCCGAACTTGGCCCGGTACTCGGCCTTGGCCTGCGGATTCTCCACGATGTCCTTGCGCAGCACGAGCATCAGGTGGTCGCCGTCCAACACCATGTTGACCAGCTTGCCCTGGTAGAATTGCTGATAGGAGAGGCCGGGCGCCACGCCGGAGAAATCGGGTTTGCCCCTCGTGGCGAACGCGTCCATCGGCAGGACGACCTTCGCCCCCACGCCGTCCGGCGCGGTGTAGGGGAAGTCGTTGAAGAGGTCGAACTGGCCCGTCTTGGCCACCGACTCGGCCATGATCTTGGCCGGGATATCGGTGTAGCCCAGGGGCACGATGTTGAACTTCACCCCGGTGAGCTCGGTCCACTTCTTCGCGAAATCCGGGAAGGAGTTGTTGTAGAGGGAGCTCAAGAGGATGGTGAGCTGGGGATTCTGGAGGCTCTTTTTCTTGACGTAGTCCTTCGCCCCCTGGATGGCCCGCTCCGCCACCGGATCGGACGCCGCCCAGGCGGGCCCGGCCGCCAGCGCCAGGGCGATGGCGAGGCCGAGGACTTTCAGCAGTGTGCCTTTCATCCCTCAATCCTCCTTCGGTGGAAGACCATACCCTCGGCCGGGGCCGCGGCCACCTCCCCGGGCCCGACGGGCTCCAGCGGACACTCACAGAATTCCCCGGCCCAACCAGCGGAGAAAACCCCTGGGCCCGGAATAAAAACAATCGCACCGATGTTGGAATGCTATTTTGCATTCTCTGCGGAGTCAATCCCCGGGCGGGGGTGCGGGTGACGCAGCGCAGGCGTCCCTGCTATCTTCTCTGACGGCCCGGGTCCGGAACCGGAGCCCGCTGGATTGACGCGCACGGGAGGGATTCCATGCCCTACGAGATCGAGATGTACACCACCAATCCCTGCCCCTTCTGCCTGGCGGCGAAGAACCTCCTCCAGAAGCGGGGCCTGAAATGGAAGGAGCACCTCGTTTTCGGCGGCACCCCCGAGTGGGCCGCCATGATGAAGCGGACGAACGGCAAGACCGTCCCCCAGGTTATCATCAACGGCGAGGTGATCGGCGGCTTCCCCGAACTGTCCGCGCTGGACAAGGAGGACCGCCTGAAGGAGCTGGCGAACGGGAGAGAGTAAAAAGGGGAGTTCACGCATGGTCTGGATCCGTACGATCCCGGAAGACGAAGCGACGGGGATGCTCAAGCGGTATTATGAGGGAGCGAGGAAGAGCCGGGGCTTCCTCTCCGAGCGGATTACGGTTTTCAGCATCAAGGAAAACAACCTTCGGGCCAACCAGACGTTGACTTCCACCCTGATGGAAGGCGAATCGGGGCTTTCCAGGCCCGAGAAGGAGATGATTGCCGTCCGGGTGTCCGCCTTGAACCACTGTCATTACTGAACGGTGTCGCACGGGCAGGCGCTCGTTCAGCTGACCGCGGATGTGAACCTTCCCGTGGCCATTGAAAACGGGGACTTTGAAGGGCTCGGCCGCAGAATGCAGGCCGTTCTGCCATACGTGGAGAAACTCACTCTGCGCCCGGGCGAGATGGCTGAGGAAGACCTCGGGCCTCTGCGCGAAGCGGGGCTGTCCGACGAGGACATTCTCGATATGGTGATGATCGCCAGCTATTACGGCTACATCAACCGCGTCGTGGACGCCCTCGGCGTCCGCTTGTCCGCGGAGCAGGAGAAGCGGCAGGAGGAAATTGCCCTTTCGCGCAGCCGGGGGTGAGGGCGGCCCCCCGTGGGCCCCCAAGAGGGACAAGCCTTCTTTTGAGTGGCGATGCCCGCCCGCGCCAGGGCGCTGGGGCGGAGGGGGCCTGCCCCCTGCCCGTTTCTGCCGCACATTTCCCCCTCTCCCCCTTCCCCCTCCCCGCCAAAAGGGCTAGGCTTGGGGCCTCCTGACAACGCGAGCCGGAGGAAGCGCCATGCCGCTGATGAGCCCGGGGCAGTACAAGGAGAGCCTGCGCGACGGCCGGACGGTCTACTACCGGGGGGAGCGGGTGGAGGACGTGGCCGCCCATCCCGTCCTCGGGGTGGCCGTCGAGCACGCCTCGATCGACTACCGCATGGCCGAGGATCCGGCCGGACGGCCCCTCGCCGTGGTGGATGGGCCCGACGGCCCCGCCTCCCGCTACTACCACATCCCCCGCTCGGCGGATGACCTCCTGAAGCGCAGCGCCCTCATCGAGCGCGCCACCGCCCTGGGCGGCACCCTGGTGGTGCTCATCAAGGAGATCGGCACCGACGCCCTCTTCGCCCTCCACCTCCTGGCCGGCCATATGGACCGCACGAAGGGCACCTCCTATCTTCCCCGCGTCCAGAAGTTCTTTGAGCATTGCCGCTCCAAAGATCTCGCCGTGGCGGTGGCCCAGACCGACGTGAAGGGCGACCGGGGCAAGGGTCCGGGGGAGCAGGCCCACCCGGATTACTACGTGCGCGTCGTCTCCGAGGATAAGGAGGGCATCACCCTCCGGGGCGCTAAGGTCCACACCTCGGTCTCGGTGAACGCCCACGAGATCATCGTCCTCCCCACCCGGAACATGGGCCAGGGCGAGGAGGCCTATGCCGTCGCCTGCGCCGTCCCGGCCAACGCCCCGGGCCTCACCATGATCGCCAGCCCCTACGGGAGCCGGAAGTCCAACGCCTTCGAGGCCCCCATCAGCGCCCGCCACAAGATGATCGAGGCCCTCACCGTCTTCGAGGACGTGAAGGTGCCCTGGGAGCGCGTGTTCCTGAAGGGGGAAGCGGACATGGCCGGGCCCCTGGCCAAGACCTTCGTCGAGTTCCACCGCTTCACGGCGGTGAGCTACAAGCTCCCCCTGGTGGACCTCTTCGTCGGGGCCTCCCGCCTCATGGCCGAGTACAACGGCATCCTCCGGGCCAACCACGTGCGCGACAAGCTCGCCCGCCTCATCAGCTACGCCCAGATATGCCGGGGCATGGCCCGCGAGGCCGCCCGCGAGTGCAAGGTGGTGGACGGCATCGCCGTCCCCAGCGCCGAGCTCATCAACATCGCCAAACTCCACTTCGCCGAGAACTACCACCAGACGCTGGCCTGGGTCATCGACATCGCCGGGGGCCTCCTCGTCACCGGCCCCTCCGAGGAAGACCTGAACCACCCCCGCCTGGGCGAGATGGTTTCGAAGTACCTCGGCGGGGCGGGGGGCGTCCCGGCCGAGGACCGCCTCCGGCTCATCAACCTCATCGCCGAGATCACCACCACCGACTTCGCCGGCTACCAGGCCGTCCTCGCCATCCACGCCGAGGGCTCCATCGAGGCCGAGAAGCTCACCATCTTCGCCAGCCACGACGCCCGGGCCTCGGTCGCCTACGCCAAGCGGCTGGCGGGGATTGGGGATTGAACACGAGGGGATACCCCCTGCTCTTTTTGAATACCGGCCGTAATCATTCATAACAGGAGGAGCGCCATGGCCTATCTCTTCCGTCAGGACGAACTGCCCAAGCTGGTCTCGGTGACGCCGGGTCGGGAGCGCATCTTCTTCGTGAGCCCCGAGCTCGCGGGCACGGACGCCTTCCTCGCCGGCATCCTCCGCTACAAGAAGGGCGCCGCCTCGCCCTACCACTTCCACGAGAACTGTGAGCACTTCTACTTCTTCATCTCGGGCAACGCCTCGGTGGAGACCGAGGAGGGAACGCGGCCCGTCGCGCCGGGCACCCTGGTCTTCATCCCGGCGATGGAGAAGCACCGCCTGCGCGCGAGCGAGGACATCCTCTACCTGGAGTACCAGGCCCCCAACCGCTTCAAGACCACCATCCTGGAGGGGACCGAGGACGACCTGCGCTGGGCGAAGGTGGACGGCAAGATCTGGGTGCAGAGCTGAGAGGGGGTGACATCATGATCCAGTTCATCGACACCGAGGCGTGCGAGCGCGTGGGGGTGGGGCCGGGGCTCGGGACGGCCGCCGAGATCATGGGGCCGGAGCGCTGCGGGGCCCAAAACGGCCGGGGCCTCCTGCGCCGGGTGGGGCCGGGGGAGCGGGTCGAGGCCGAGGCCCTGCCCGGCGCCCGGCAGCTCCTCTACCTCATGGAGGGGGCCGGCACCATCGAGCTGGGCGGCAAGGCCCACCCCGCCGGCGCGGGCATGGGGGTGTTCCTGGACCTGGGCGAGGGCGCCGTCGTCCGCCACACGGGGGGCGCCCCCCTCAAGGTCTTCCACCTCATCGTGCCGAAGGAGTAGGCCGGGCGCGGCCTGCTCACATCCGCCAGGAGACGCGAATGCCCGAAGCCAAGGCCATCACCGCCATCTGGTCGAACGTCCCCAAGGAGCACGAGGAGGCCAGCCGCAAGTGGCACAACCTCGAGCACACGACCGAGCGCCTCGAGGGCCCCGGCTACCTCTGCTGCCGCCGCTACAACCGCGAGGGGGGCGAGGGCAAGCACGGGCGCTTCAACATGTTCGAGGCCGAGGATCTCTCCGCCTTCACCAGCGCCTACTACCTGCGCTCCCGCAACAACCCCACCCCCTGGACGCGCGCCTCGATGAAGCTCTCCCGGGACGGGGAGCGCAGCATCGCCTCCCTCGCCGCCTCGCACGGGCCCCGGCCGCGCATCGAGCCGCCCTACCTCTACCTGGTGCGCTTCAACCCGGCGCCGGGGGCGGAAGAGGAGATCGCCGCCTGGTACCGGGAGGAGCACCTCCCCCGCATGTGCGCCGTCGGGAGCGTGCTGCGCGGGCGGCTCTTCCGCCACTCGGAGGAGGTCACGAACGTCGAGACGGTGGAGTCCAAGATCCACGGCTCGACGGGCATGCGGCCGGGCGCCCGGGCTTTCCTGGCTCTCTACGACCTGACCACCGTCGAGCCCGTCGGAGGGGCCGCCTGGAAGGAGGCCGCGGCGGGCACCCCGCGCAGCGCCGAAATGATCCGGAAGCTCCTCGACCCCGTCCGCGAGACCTGGTGGCTCGACTTCGTGAAGTACTCCCCCGCCGTGCTCGCCCGGCTGGGGGGGTGAGGAGGCCCCCCTTGCCCGAACCGCAGGCCGTCACCGCCGTCTGGGTCAACGCCCCGGAGGCCCACGTCGAGGAGTTCCGCCGGTGGCACAACTGCGAGCACACGACCGACCGCCTCGAGGGGCCGGGCTACCGGTGCGTCCACCGCTACCGCCGGGCGGGCGGGGACGGCCGGCACGAGTTCTTCATCCTCTTCGGGGGGGATGACCTCTCGGCCTTCGACAGCCCGTATTACATGCGCTCGCGCAACAACCCCACCCCCTGGACGCGCAAGTGCATGGCCTTTCTCCGGGACGCCGAGCGCAGCGTTTGCGCCCTCGCCGCCTCCTTCGGGGAGCGGCCCCGCTATGACGCCCCCTACGTCTACACCGTCCGGGTCGACCCCTCCTGGGGACCGGGGGCGGAGGCGGAGCTCGCCGCCTGGTACCGCGAGGAGCACCTCGCCCGGATGTGCGCGGTCGAGGGGGTGCTGCGCGGCCGGCTCTTCGTCCGGGACGAGAGGCTCTCGGGCGAGGAGACCGAGGAGACGAAGATCCAGAGCATGGCGGCCGGGAGGCTGCCCCTCCTCGCCCTCTACGAGATGTCCACCCTCGGCCCCATCGACACCGGCGCCTGGCACGAGGCGGCCTACGGCACCCCGCGCAGCGCCGCCATGCGGGAGAAGGTGGCGAAGGGCGTCCGCGAGCGCTGGTGGCTCGACTTCGCGAAGTGGAGGGAGGCCTAGATGGACCTCCGCCTCTGCTTCATCGGCGACTCCTTCGTGAACGGCACCTCCGACCCCGAGTACCTCGGCTGGCCGGGGCGGCTCTGCCGGGCCGAGCGGGCGAAGGGCCACGCCCTGACCCTCTACAACCTGGGAATCCGCGGGGCCACGAGCCGGGACATCCTCGGCTGGTGGGAGGAGGAGGCCCTGCGCCGCCTGCCCCAGGGGACGGAGGGCCGCCTCATCCTCGCCTTCGGGGCGAACGACACCCGGCCCGCGGAGGGAGGAGGCCTGCGGGTCCCGCGGGAGGAGTCCATCGCGAACGCGGCCCGAGTCCTCCGCCGGGCCAAGCAGCTCCGTCCTCTCTTGATGGTGGGGCCGCCGCCGGTCGGGGACGAGGCGAACAACCGCCGCATCGCGGACCTTTCGGGCGCTTTGGCGGGAATGTGCCGGGAGGAGGGAACCCCCTGCCTCGAGGTGCATGCGCCCCTCGCCCGCTCGGGCACCTGGCAGAAGGAGGCGGCGGCGGGGGACGGCGCCCATCCCGGCGCCAGGGGCTACGCCGAGCTTGCGGCCCTGGTGGAATCCTGGTCTGCTTGGCGGGCGTGGCTGGATTGACCCAAGGAGCCCCCATGCCGCCGATCGACCTCCCGTCCCTCCTGGAAGCCTGATGCGCCTCCTCCAGCGGCCCCGCGTCCCGACCGCCTTCGGCCTTTGGCTGCGCCTGGCGCTCCTGGCCCTGGCCCTTCTCCTCTGGGGGCTGATGGCGATGGGCTGCGCCATGCCCCCCTCGCCCCCCGCCCGGGCGGACGGCCTTCCCGAAGCTCGGGCGGCGCGCCTCGCCCTCTACGAGAAGACCCTGCGCCACTACCTGGAGCGGGGCTGGCTCCCCTTTCTCGACCTGGGCGTCTCCCTGGCCGATCTCAAGGACCCGGACCGCCTGATCGAGGGCATGGACGCCGCCGGGGTGGCGCTCGCCGCCGTGAGCGCGCCGGACGAAGACGCCCTCTGGGAGGCGGTGCGCCGGCACCCGGGCCGCCTCGTGCCCTTGACCGGGGAGGCCCCGGCGGAGGCCTGGGCCGGGAGGCCGGCCGAGTTCCGCGAAGGGCTGGAGCGGCGGCTCGGCCGGGGGGCGCTCGGCATCGGTCCCATCCGGGCCGGGAGGCTCGCCGAAGGGGAGGAGAGCCGGCCCCGGCTGGAGGCCCTCGCGGCCCTCCTCGCCTTCGCGGCGGGGCGGCGCATCCCGGTCGTCCTCGACCTGCCCCCCGCCGACCCCGACGTCGGGCGGCTCGAAAAACTCCTGGCCGACCACCCGGCCGCCCAGGTGGTCTGGACCGGCGCGGGCCACCTCCCCCGGCGCGAGATGAACCCGGGCTACGGCCACGCCCTGCTGCGCGCCCTGAGCCTGCGGCACGCCAACCTCTCCTTCGCCCTGAGCACCCTCCAGCCCCCCGAGGCCTCCCCCGTCATCCGCCCCCAGCGGAACCTCCTCTACGACCCGGGCGGGCGCTTCACGCTGGAGTGGGGGGCCGTCATCGACTCCCGCGTTGGGCACTTCTTGACCGGCAGCTCCCCCGGCGCCGGGAGCGCCGCGGCCTACGCCGCCCGGATGAAGGCCTACCGGCGGCTCGCCATCGAATCCCTGGCTCCCGCCTCCCGCCCCAGGGTCGCCTACCAGAACGCCTGGCGCCTCCTGGCGGGGGAGGATTGGAAGGAGTAGGGGCGGCCTCCAGGGGCCCCCCAGCCCACACGGAACCCTTCCCTCGCGCGCGCGTAAAAATAAGCCTGAATAAGCCTGAACATCCCTGAATATCCCTGAAACCTCTCCTCCCTCCCGCACGCCCCGCATGGACCGGCCGTGACAACCCATCCCCCCTTTATTGGGGAAGTACCCGGTACTAGCGGCAACTATCCGGCATTCCCGCAACTATCCGGTACGCCCCGCCCCATCTTCTCCCCGCCCACGGGCGCATTCCCCTATGCGCGGGCGCACCCGCCCGCCGGCCGGCCCCGGGGGCCGGATCGGGAATGTAGGGCTTGCCGGGGAAAAGCCGGTTACCGCAAATGACAGCGATTTCGTGCAGGTTCGTGGGTGGGGAAGGATTTTGGGGGGGGGAGAGGTGCTTCAGCAGTCGAAGCCGGAGTTACGGCGGCGATTATCCCCTTGGCAAAGAATCCGGAGCGGGCGATGAGTAGGGACGTATTGCAATACGCCCCCACGGCCCTCACCCCAGCCCTCTCCCATAGGGAGAGAGAGCCCCCCCCGCATTGCGCCCCCCCTTCCCCCCGGGGATAATGAACGCCCCCTCCCGGGGCGGCGATCATCCATCCATACCCATCGGGCGAAGGAGCTTCCGCGATGTCGAGCATCCGCCATCCGCGCAGGACCTGGTTCGGGGCCGGGACGATCGAGAGGCTGAAGGAGGAGGCCCTGTTCCTGAAGGCCAGGCGCGCGCTTTTCTTCACCGACAAGGGGGTGCGGGGGGCGGGGGTGGCCGACAAGGCGCTGGCGCCGCTCGAGGAGGCGGGGGTGGAGGCCGTGATCTACGACGAGTGCCCGCCCGAGCCGGCCATCGGGGATTTGGAGGCGGCCCACGAGCGCTTCAAGGACGCGCGCCCGGACCTCGTGCTGGGGGTGGGGGGCGGGAGCTCGATGGACATGGCCAAGTCGGTCGCCGCCATCCTGGCGAACGGGGGAAAGCCCCGGGACTACCTGGGGGTGGAGCTCCTCCCCAAGCCCTCGGTGCCCACCATCCTCGTCCCCACCACGAGCGGCACGGGGGCCGAGGCCACGCCCAACGCGATTTTTTCGGTGCCCGAGCAGGGGGTGAAGCTCGCCATCGTGAGCACCTACATCATCCCCTGGGTGGCCATCGTGGACCCGGCCCTCACCCTCTCGGCCCCCCAGAAGGTGACCGCCGCCTCGGGTGTGGACGCCCTGACGCACTGCCTGGAGTCCTTCGTGAACCCGAACTCCCACCCCCTGAGCGAGCTCTACAGCGTGCGGGGGATGGAGCTCATCGCGGGCTCGCTCCGGCAGGTGTGCCGGGACGGGAGCGATTTAAAGGCGCGTTCGGACATGGCGCTGGGCTCCCACTACGGGGGCGTCTGCCTGGCGGGGGCGGGGGCGGGGGCCATCCACGCCCTGGCCTATCCCCTGGGCTCGCGCTTCCACATCCCCCACGGGGTGAGCAACTCGCTCATGTTCTCCCACGTCATGCGGTGGAACTTCGAGGCCGCGCCGGCCAAGTTCGCCCGCATCGCCCGCATCCTGGGGGAGAAGACCGACGGGCTTGCCGAGCGGGAGGCGGCCGAGCGCTCGGTGGGGGCGGTGGAGCGCCTGTGCCGGGACTGCGGGGTGCCCACCCGGCTGTCGGAGGTGGGGGTGCCGGCCCACGTCATCCCCGAGCTGGCCGAGGCGGCCTTCAGCACCCAGCAGCGCCTCCTGGGCTTCAACCCCCGCAAGCTCACCCAGGAGGACATCGAGGCCATCTACCGGGCGGCGGCGTGAGGGATGGGAGGGAATGGCATCTTCATTTGGGGCGGTTTTGCACTGTCATTCCGAGCGCAGCGAGGAATCTGCTTCTCAAGATCGAAAGCGGATTCCTCGGTCGCCCTTTTTGGGGGTCCCCAGGCGGCGAGCCGCCTGCGCGGGCTCCCTCGGAATGACAGGGATACATTCCGGCTGAACCCGGGATTCCCCGACCCCCTCTCCCCCTGGGAGAGGGAGTTTCGCGCGGTTTCATCCGCGGGAAACCTTCCGGCGGAAAGCGCCCGCCCCCGATGAGTGGCACCCCCCAGCCCCTCCCCTCCCTCTCGGCCGTCCTGGGCCTCAAGCCCGGGGACATGGCGGCCGTCATGGGCGCGGGGGGGAAGGCCACCCTGATGAAGCGGCTCGTGCGCGAGCTCCTGGACGCGGGCACCCCCGTCATCGTCACGAGCACCACCAACCTCCATGGCCTGGGGGCGGAGGAAGGCGTCTCCCTCCTCCTGAGCGGGGAGGGGCGCGATCGGGTGCGGGAGGCGGCGGCGGCCTGGGCCGCGCGGGGGCCGGTCGTCTGGGTCGAGAAGAAGCTGCCCCAGAACATGTTCCGGGGGCTCCCGCCCGCGCAGGTCGAGGCGCTCCACGCCCAGCGGTTCGGGGGCGTCCTGGTGGTGAAGACCGACGGCGCCCGCAAGCGCCTCGTCAAGGCGCCCGGGAAGGGCGAGCCCGTCATCCCCCGGGGGGCCACGCACTGCCTCGTGGTGCTGGGCCTGAGCGCCATCGGCCAGCGGGCGGAGCCGGGCATCGTCCACCGGGGGGAGCGCGTGGCGGCGCTCACGGGGCTGCGGCTGGGGGATGTCATCGCCCCGTCGCACCTGGCCGCCCTGGCCTCCCACCCCGAGAGCTACCCTTCGCGCCTCCCGCCGGGAAGCCGGAGGGTGCTCTACCTCAGCCACTGCACGGACGCGGAACGGCTCCGGCTGGCCGGGGAGGTGTGGCGCGGGGTCCCCCCGGGCCGCTACGATCTCCTCGTGGCGGGGGACACGGCCGAGGGGAATTTCTACGTCCAGGGGGAAAACGCATGATCGGCGGAAAGGCCCTGCTCGCCCGGCTCAAGGCCCGCCTTCCCCGGATGGTGGAGACGCTCGCCGAGGCGGTCGCCATCGACTCCCCGACCTTCCCCTGCGCGGGGACGAACGCCGTCGCCTCCCTCTTCGCGGAGCGCTACCGGGCGCTGGGCGCCGGGGTGGAGCGGATTCCCGGCGATCACGGGGCGGGGGACCACATGCTCGCCCGCTTCCCGGGGGCGACCCCGGGCGGGCCGAAGGTCATCCTCCTCGGGCACTGCGACACCGTCTTCCCGGAGGGCGAGGCCGCGCGGCGGCCCTTCACGGTGCGGGGGGAGCGCGCCCACGGCCCGGGCGTGGCCGACATGAAGGGGAGCCTCACCGCCTGCCTCTACGCCATGGAGGCGCTGCTGGAGGCGGGCTTCCGGCCCCGGGGCGAGGTGCTCGTGCTCTACGACACGGACGAGGAGCGGGGGAACCCCTCCTCCCGGCCCCACATCGAGCGCAAGGGCGGGGACGCGGCCGCCGCCCTCGTCATCGAGCCCGGCCGGGCGGACGGTTCGGTGGTCTCCTCCCGGAAGGGGAGCGTCTTTTACCGCCTCGGCGTGACGGGCGTCGAGGCCCACGCGGGGGTGGACCCGGAGAAGGGCCGGAGCGCGGTGGTGGAGCTGGCCCACCAGATCCTCCGCGCCCAGGCCCTGGAGCGGCCCGGGGGCACGGTGAACGTGACGGGCCTCTCGGGCGGGGAGCGGCCCCACATCGTGGCCGGGGAGGCCGCCTGCTTCATCGAGGCGCGGGCCGAGACCCAGGCCGTCCTCGACCAGATGGAGTGGGAGCTCCTCGCCCTCGCCAAGCAGCCCGCCCTGCGCGGCACCAGGCTCGGCTTCGAGCGCAAGGGCGGGCGCCCCGCCATGGAGCGGAACCGCAAGACCGACGCCCTCATCGGCCTCGCCGCCGAGGCCGCGCGCGAGGCCGGCTTCATCCTCATCCACACCCCCACGGGCGGGGGCTCGGACGGCAACTTCCTCTCGCCGCTCGGCGTGCCCGTGCTGGACGGCCTGGGCCCCGTCGGCGGCAACCTCCACACGGAGGACGAGTACCTCGATCTCCCCACCCTCCCTGAGCGCGCGGCCCTGATAGCGGGCTTGGTGGAGCGCATCGCGGGAGAAGAAGGTGAAAACCGGATTGAACGCCGCGCCTAGGCGCGCTGTAATGGCGCCGCGGCGGCTCCCCGTCTCCTGAGCCGCGCACCCCTCCCCATCCAGGCTCCCGCCGCCGTCCAGGTCCACGGCAATGGCCAACGCTCAGTCCCACCTCGATTTCCCGGGCATGGCCCTCTGGTTCAAGTTCCGGAACTTCCTCCACCCCCGGGACAAGCTCCTCGCGGAGATCCCCGTCCGCCCGGGCGACGCCGTGATGGACTACGGCTGCGGGCCGGGCGCCTCCATCCTTCCGCTGGCGGAGCGGGTGGGGCCGGAGGGGATCGTGTACGCCGTGGACATCCATCCGCTCTCGATCAAGTACGTCCAGGAGATCGTCGAGAAGCACCGGCTCGGGAACGTCCGCACCATCCTGACGGACGCCATCACGGGCCTGCCGATGGCGACGGTGGACGCCGTATGCCTCTTCGACGTGTTCCACGCGCTGGAGCAGCCCGCGCGCGCGATCCGGGAGATCCACCGCGTCCTCAAGCCGGAGGGCATCCTCTTCTTCAGCGACCACGCCATGAGGCACGAAGAAATCATCGCGGGGGTGACGCGCGGAGGGCTCTTCTGGCTGGCGGGCCGGGGCGAGAGGACCTACAGCTTCTCGAAGGGGTAGATTCGGAAAAATACGGCTCCGTGATGGCATTTCCCCTCACCCCTTCCCCCTCTCCGGGGGGGGCGCCGGGGCCCGCGAACCGCCTCCCTCAACGGATGAACGCGCCGAATTCCTCCCTCTCCCTCCAGGCCTCCGCCCGCCGGCCTTCCTCCGCCCGCCGAAGCGGGCTACGCGAAGGCGGGAGCGAGGTTCGCCAAAGCGGGAGGGGGCCGGGGCGAGGGAAGGGTGCGCGGGCATCCATTGAAACCGGGAGCCGAGCGGGTGGGACTTTACCCCGTCAGGCCCGGGTGTTGACGCGGCCCCCGCGGCCCTGCTTCAGCAGGATGGGCTTGAGGGCGGCGTCCTGGAGGGCCTGGACGACGGCGGGCGAGGTGGGCGGGATGCCCTGGTCCGGCCCCGCCTTGTCCGAGATGGACTTGGTGGACATGGGGAAGCGCTGGTTCGTCTGCTCGACCGGGGGCGGGATGGGCAGGGGCTTGCCCCGCGAGCCGAGGTCGGGCAGGAAGCGCGACCTCCCCGCCCCCTGCTGCGCCAGCTCTCTCCCATCGATGGCCGCCATCGCCCTACCTCATGAGCGGGACTTCCTAGACGAGCACGTCCACGACCGAACCGCGCGGCTCGCCCCCGCCCTGGGGGTCGGCCGCCGATCCGGGGCCGCCCGGGCCGCTCAGCGGGGGCTCGGGGGCCCGAAGCTCCGGCGCGGCGGGCCCGGCGCCGGGCTGCGCGCCTCCCAGCGGGCGCGGCCCGGGCACGTCCTCGCCGCCCCCGGTCTCCCCGAGAGGAGCGATGTCGCGCACCAGCGGGCTCGAGGGCCCCGCGGGCCCGAAGCCCCCGCCGCCGAACAAGGGAGCTCCCGCCTGGCCGGTGCCGGGCACGGGGAGCTGGACCTCGGGGCCCAGGCTCCGCTCCAGGGCCACGTCCGCCGGCCCCGTCGGCTCGCCCGTGTTCTGGTTCGGGCCGAGGGCGGCATTGCCTTCCTGGGGCGCCCCCGGCAGGTTCGCCGCGTTGCGGGCGGCCTCGTCGCGGGGGGTGCGCCGGGCGTCGTCCTGCTCGGGCCGCTCCTGGCGCTGGGGCGCCTCGGGCGCGGGCCGGGACTCGGATGCGCCGATGCGCGGGGCCTCGGTGACCAAGGAATTGAGGAGCGCCTGGCGCGCCTCGCGCTGCGCGAAAAGCTGGCGCGGGTCCACGCCGCCAAGGGGACTGAACTCGATCCGGTCAACCATGGGTCACCCACCTTCCTTGCAGAATCTCCTTCATTCGCAGGGCCCGCCGGAGCGCCCGCCCATGCGGCGCCCCGCCCTCCCGGCCCTTGGCCCTCCTTGGCCGACCCGGAAACAACCTAAGGGGCAATCCTCCCTTTGGAGGGCCCCGTTGTCTATATCGGCTGGACATAACCGCCACTTGAGCTTTTTTTTACAAAAATTTTCTTTATTTATTTGAATTATTTATCTTTTAAGTGGTCCCACCCCCCCGCCCGAAGAGGAAGGAGGTCCTCCCCCCGCTTGAGCCGCAGGCCCTGCCCGGCGGGGACAATCTCACCGATCGGCGTGAGGGGGAGGGCTCCCGCCTCCCGGACCGCCTTTTGGAGGGCGGGCACGGCCTCGACGGGGGCGGTCAGGAGGAGCTGGTAGTCCTCCCCCCCGTAGAGCGCCCATTCCTCGGGGCGCAGTCGCGCGGCGGCGGCCAGCTCCAGGGCGGCGGGGGAGATGGGGAGCTCCTGCTCCCAGACGACCGCCCCCACCCCGCTGGCCTCGCAGAGGTGCCCCAGGTCCCCCGCCAGGCCGTCGCTCAGGTCCATCATGGCGGTGGCCTTCTTGAGGGCGGCGACGGCCTTCCCCTCTTCCACCCGGGCGGTGGGGCGGAGCTGGGCGTAGATGAGGGCCGTGCGGGCCTCGTCGCGCACCTTCGCCTCGGGGTGGCCCAGCAGGTGAAGGCCCGCCGCCGCGTCGCCGAGAAAACCCGTCACCAGGATCTGATCCCCGAGGCGGGCGCCGGAGCGGAGGAGGAGCCGGTCGCGCTCCACCGTCCCAACCATGAAGATGTCGATGAAGAAGGGCCCCTCGGTCCGGCTGACGTTGCCGCCGAGGACGGCGACTCCCCACCGCCCCGCCCGGGCGTTGATCCCCTCGTACACCTCGTCGAGGAAGGCGACGGGCGTGTCGGCGCGCACCCCGAGCGAGATGAGGGCGTAGCGGGGCGTCCCTCCCATCGCGGCCACGTCGCTCGCGTTCACCGCGAGGGCCTTCTGCCCCACCGAGATGCCCGACGCCCCCTCCGGGAAGTGCACCCCCTGGACCTGCACGTCGCAGGTCATCACCCAGCACCGGCCCTCCCCCGCCTCCACCACGGCGGCGTCGTCGCCGTTGCCCACGACGATGTCCGGCCCCGCCGAGGCGGCGAGCTTGCGGCGCAGCCGGCCGATCAGGGCGAACTCCCCCATCCCGCCCGCCGCGCCCTCCGGAGGCCCCGTCACCCGCGCGCCTCCTCGATGCGCCGGCGGATCTCGCGGGCCGCGCGGCCGGGATCGGGCGCGCCCATCACCGCCCCGATCACCGCCACCCCCCGCGCCCCCGCCGCGATGACGGGGGCGAGGTTCTCCGCCGTGACGCCCCCGATGCCGGCCGCCGGCACCCCGCCCGCCCGGGCGAGCACCTCCCGCAGCCCCTCGGGCCCGATGGGGGCCCGGGCGCCGGGCTTGCTGCCCGTGGGGTATACGGGGCCTACGCCGATATAGTCCGCCCCCTCCGCCGCGGCGCGCTCCGCCCACTCGGGGCGCCCGGCCGAGACGCCGAAGCCCAGCCTGCCTCCCGCAACGGCCTTCGCCCGCGGGAGCGGGAGATCCTCCTGCCCCAGGTGGACCCCCGCCGCCCCGCACGCCAGCGCCACGTCGAGCCGGTCGTTGATCGTCAGGGCGCAGCCCGTGCCCTCCAGCGCGGCGCGCAGCGCGTCCGCCAGGCGGAGGAACTCCGCCCCTCCGGCGTCCTTCTCCCGGAGCTGGATGAGGGTGGCGCCCCCTTCCGCCGCGGCGCGCGCGGCGTCCGCGAGGGGCATGCCCGAGGCCCGGGCGAGGATGGCCCGGTCGGTGATGACGATGAGGGTGGGATCGAGCGGCACGGCGCGCCTCCGGGCGCGGGGGAAGGGGCCTTTCCGGGGCCCCGCCGGGCTCCCTTGAGAGGGACGGCCCGGGACACTACACTGCCTCCGCCGCATCGCCGCACCAGGAGGGCCGATATGGCCGCGCCCGATCCGAGCGTCCTCCCGCCGGCCCCTCCATTGTTAGGGGAAGAGGCGCCCGCCGCGCAAGCCGGGCCCGTGGAGACGTGGGCCTGGGAGTGGCGCCTTGCCGTCCCGCCCGGGCGCCTCTGGCCCTTCGCCTCCGACACCGACCGCCTGAACCGCCTGGCGGGCCTGCCCCCCGTCCGCTACCGCTTCGAGCCCCGGCCCGGGGGAGGCTCCCGCACCCTGGCGGAGATGCGCCTCCTCTTCGGGCTCGTCCGGCTTCGCTACGAGGAGACTCCCTTCGAGTGGGTCCTGAACCGCCGCTACGCCGTGCGCCGCACCTTCGCGCGGGGGCCCCTGCGGGAGTATGTCGCGGCCAGCGAGCTTCATCCGGAGGGGGAGGGCACCCGCCTCGTCCAGACCGTGGCCTTCCGGCTTCGCTGGCCGCTTCTCCGTCCCCTGCTTCCCCTGGTTGAAGCGCATGTGCGGAGGCGGTTCGGCCGCGCCCTGGCGCGGGCCGCCGGGGAAGCCGCCGGCCCGCCCCCCGTAGGCCGCCGGGAAGACTCCGCCACCGAAGAAAGAGTCCTCCGGCTGCTGGCGGCCGCCCGTCCCCCCGTCGAGGGGGAGCCCGCGCGCCTGCTGGCCCGCCACGTCGCCTCCGCGCCCGACGGCGAGGTGCGCCTCATCCGCCCCTTCGCCCTGGCGCGGCGCCACGGCCGCCCCCGCGCCGAGATGCTCGAGGCCTGCCTGGCGGGGGTCGAGACGGGGGCGCTCAACCTGACCTGGGCCGTCCTGTGCCCCCACTGCCGGGGCGCCCAGCAGCGCGCGGGCTCCCTCGCCGAGCTCGAGCGGGAGAGCTACTGCCCCGCCTGCAACGTCCGCTTCGAGGCGCAGTTCGATCTCTCGGTCGAGGCGACCTTCTCCTCCGTCCCCTCCCTCCGCGCGGTGAAGGAGGAGACGTACTGCACGGGGTCACCCCAGAACACTCCCCACATCCTCCAGCAGATCCTCCTCCCCCCGGGGCGGGAGCGCGCGGAGGAGCTGGAGCTTCCGCCCGGCACCTACCGGCTCCGTTCCCCCCAGAGCGCCGGCTACGCCTCGCTGCGCCTCCACCCCGAGGGCCCGCCGGGCGGGAGGCCGCTGGAGGTCGAGGTCTTCCCCGGCGGCATCCGCCCCCCTCAGATCGACCTCGCCGCGGGCAGGCTCCTCTTCCGCTGCCGCAACCGGGGCGAGGCCGATGCCCTGCTCGTGCTCGAGCGCACCGCCTGGGCCGACGACGCGGCCACGGGAATCGATGTGGCCTTCTTCGAGCGCTACCGCCGGCTCTTCGGCGCGGACGCCTTCCGCCCGGGCGAGGGCCTGGCGGCCCACAACGTGACGCTTCTCTTCACGGACCTCAAGGGCTCGACCGCGATGTACGAGGCCATCGGGGACGCCCCGGCCTACGGGCGCGTGCGCGACCACTTCGGGATCCTGGAGGAGGCCATCCGGACGAACGGGGGCGGGCTGGTCAAGACCATCGGAGACGCGGTCATGGCCTCTTTCAAGACGCCGGGAGATGCCGTGCGCGCGGCGCTCGCGATGCACGCCGGGATCGGCCGCTGGAACGCGGAGCACGGCCGGGAGCCGCTCGTCCTCAAGATGGGGGCTCACGCGGGCCACGCCCTGGTCGTCACCTCGAACGGCCGGCTCGACTTCTTCGGCCGGATGGTGAACATCGCGGCCCGGGCGCAGGAGGCGAGCCAGGGCGGGGACATCGTCCTCACCCCGCCCGTGTACGAGGACCCGGAGGCCGCCCGGCTGCTCGCCGAGACCCCCCACCGGGCGGAAGCCCTTTCCCTGCCGCTCCGGGGAATCGAGGGCAGCTTCCTCCTGCGGCGCGTCCGGCCGCTGGGCGGATGAGGAGGTTTCTCCCTCCCCCTAGGTTTTTCACCGGATACGTCCGGCCCCCGCGCTTGTTCTATAGTTGATGAATTGCTTCGTCGAATGACGGGCGAACCATACCTTTCCCTCCAGAAAAGGAACCGGCCATGGGCTTCCAGCAGCGTCTTTCGCTTCTTTCCTACCTGGGGCTGATCCTCACCCTGGCGGCGGGGCTGATGCTTCTGGTCTCGGGGCCGGGGCACCGCCTGGGCCTATGGCACTGGCGGACGGGCTTCTGGCTGATGACCTGGGTGGGGACGGCCGGCATGTGGGGCGCCCTGATCTCGGTGGCGGGAGGCCTCTTCGCCATCATAGGTGCGCGGAAGAAGCGGACCGCCGCAGCCCTCGCGGGGGCGGTCATCGGCTTCTTCCTGATGGGATGGCCGACCCTCCGGCAGCAGCGGCTCGCCGCCAACCCGCGCATCCACGAGGTCTCGACCGACACGGAGAAGCCGCCCCAGTTCCAGGCCGCGCTGGACCTGCGCAAGAAGGCGGGTGCCGACAATCCGCCCGAGTACAACGCCAAGTTCGCCCCCCTGCAGAAGAAGGCCTTCCCGGACATCCAGCCGGCCTACCTCCAGGGCACCCCCAAGGAGGCCTTCGAGCGGGCCCTCGCCGCCGCCCGGGGCATGGGGTGGGAGATCGTGGCCTCCGACCCCGAGTCGGGCCGCATCGAGGCCGTCGCCACCACCTTCTGGTACGGCTTCAAGGACGACGTGATCATCCGCGTCCAGCGGGAGGGGGAACGCAACCGGGTGGACGTGCGCTCCAAATCCCGGGTGGGGGGCAGCGACTTCGGCACCAACGCCAAGCGCGTGCGCGCCTACCTCAAGGCGCTGGGGGGGAAGAAATCTTGATTGAGGCCGTGAACAACGATGCCTCCGCCAAAATCCGGCCAAATGGGCAGAGGACGAATACAATACCGCCCACGTCTAATGTGCACATGTAGGGGCAGGGCTCGTCCCTGCCCTGGGTGAGAAGCGGATCTTTTCCAACTGACCGTCATTCGACCGCGGCGACCGCCAGCCCTATCTATCTCAGCCGTGAGACGGCGTGCGGGTCATTGCCAAAGGCCTACACGCCCCCCCGAAAAAAGCACCGCCGACGCTCCCCGCACGGAGCATCGGCGGACTTACCGAAAACGCCCCGCCCCCGAAAGGGAGGTGCGAAATCGGACACCCGGAATCTACCCCACCAATCGCGCGAGGGTTTTATCCGGTTCCGCCAATGTTAAATTATTTTCCGGCGGGGGAACGGGACTCGGGGAGAGGCTGGCAGCCCCTTGATTTTACCGAACTTGCGCGGCCGGCGGGCCCCGGCCGCCGCCTTCCCCGCCCCCGTCTAGTAGTCGGGCCGCATGGCCAGGCCGAGCCGCTCGGCGAGGCCCTGGAGGAGGCTGGCGAGGCGGGCGCGGTCGCTCCCGATGGATTTGACCGAGATGCCCATGTTCCACTTCCCGGCGCTCCCGCGCGCCCAGACGACCTCGGCCACGCAGTTGCGGAACACCTCGTCCCCGGCCTGGATGGAACAGACGAAGGTTTCGCCCATCTCGGGCCTCCGGGCGCTCGTCACGCAGAACCCTCCGGCGCTCACGTCGTCGGGGATGAACGGAAGCTCGGACACCGAGGGCGCGTCGATCACCACCGGGATCCGGTGCCTCCCGTGCTCCCGCCTCTCCTCTCCGGCGCTCATGGCGAACCTCCTCTCCGGACGGGGGCATCATACCCCGCCGGCTGGATATCGTCCTCCGGGCGCTCCCGCCGCCGCCCCGGCTTCCCGCGGCTCGAGGGAAAGATGGGCGTCATGAGCTCCCTCGCCCGTTAGCTCTCTCGCATGGCGGAAAAAAAAACACAAAACCGCGCCCGGCGGGGGCGGGCGGAGCCATCCGGGAGGCTCAGCGGGCCTTGCGGTCCTGCCCCCGGCGGATGGGGATGACGGGGGCCGGGCGGGCGGGGGGACGGGCGGGACGGCCGCGGCGCTGGAAGAGGGAAGCCGCGATCGAGAGCGCGCCGGCCGCGGCGCGCGACGCGAACCATCCGGCGGCGCGCAGGCCGTCCCCCACGGCGCGGAATGCCTCCTCCCCGCCCCGGCCGCCCAGGGAGGCCCAGCGCGAGGTTGTATCCTTGGCCGCGCCCAGGGGGCGCAACACCTGCCGGACGACCTGGAGGGCCGCCCACCGGAGGAAGACGAGGAACAGGCCCGACAGCAGGATGAAGACGATGAGCACCTGGAGGCCGCGGACGGGGTCGTCCACCATCATCACGCTCAGGCCGCCGATGCCGTAGAAGGCCAGGCCCACCAGGGCGAGCGAGACGGCGATGGCGCCTCCCGAGCGCGCCATCAAACGCAGGAGCAGCATCTCCATTTTCCTCCGCGGTGCGGGAATGCCCCTGACAGGGGAGTGAAAGCATACGCCAAAACGCCGGGCGCTCCAATCCTCATTTCGGCCGGGCGGCCTTGGAAGATGATGAATGGCGGAAAATGACGCGATTTGCGCGAAATTGGCGCGATTTGGTGCAAGTGGCCGCGCGGCCGGATGGAGTATGCTTCCTCCGGGGCGCCGGGCTTCGCCGGGGGGCGGCGCGATTCCCTTTGGTTCGAGGAAAACGCCGATTTTCGAAAATTCCGGCGATTTCCGGGGAATTACGGGGAATTCCGATGTTTTTCCCGCCGGATTGACGCCCCCGGCCGGTTTGTGGTCTTTCTCCCCCCTGGGGAAACCGAACCGCTACACCCGCTACCCGAGGGAACCCCGGCCGTGCTCGACATCCGCCGTATCCGCACCGACCCCGAGGCCCTCGCCCGCGCCCTTGCCCGGCGCGGGGGGGCGGTGGACCTCGCCCCCCTCCTCGAGGCGGACGCCCGGCGCCGCGACCTGACCCACGAGGTCGAGAGCCGGGTGGCCGAGTCGCGCAGGCGGAGCAAGGAGATCGGGGAGCTCAAGCGCAAGGGCGCCTCGGACGACGAGATGCGGGCCTTCCTGGCCGAGAATCAGCGGCTGGCGGAGGAGATCAAGGCGCGCCAGGGGCGGCTGGCGGAGGCGGAGCGGCAGGTGGAGGATATCCTCCTCGGCATCCCCAACACGCCCCATGAGAGCACGCCCGACGGCCGCTCCTCGGAGGACAACCCCGTCGTCCGCGCCTGGGGGGAGAAGCCGAGGTTCTCCTTCGCCCCCAAGGCCCACGACGAGCTGGGGGCGGCGCTCGGCATCCTCGACCTGAAGCGGGCGGCCAAGATCGCGGGCGCGCGCTTCGCCCTCTACCGGGGGGCGGGGGCCCTGCTGGAGCGGGCGCTCATCAACTTCATGCTCGATCTCCACACCCGGGAGCACGGCTACACCGAATGGCTGCCCCCCTTCATGGTGAACCGGCAGTCCATGACGGGGACGGGCCAGCTTCCCAAGTTCGAGCAGGACCTCTTCCGGGTGGACGACGGGCGCTACTTCCTCATCCCGACGGCGGAGGTGCCCGTCACGAACATCCACCGCGAGGAGGTGCTGGAGGGGGCGGAGCTCCCGCTCAAGTACACCGCCTACACCCCCTGCTTCCGGAGCGAAGCGGGCTCCTACGGGCAGGACACGCGGGGCATCATCCGCCAGCACCAGTTCAACAAGGTGGAGCTGGTCAAGTTCGCGCGGCCGGAGGAGAGCTACGCGGAGCTGGAGTCCCTCACCCGGGACGCCGAGGAAGTGCTCCGGCGCCTGGGCCTCCCCTACCGGGTGTCCGCCCTTTGCGCGGGGGACCTGGGCTTCGCCTCCGCCAAGACCTACGACCTCGAGGTGTGGCTTCCTTCGCAGGAAACCTTCCGGGAGATCTCCTCGTGCAGCAACTTCGAGGACTTCCAGGCCCGGCGCGCCCAGATCCGCTTCCGGCCGGAACCGGGGGCCAAGCCCGAACTGGTCCATACCCTGAACGGCTCGGGCCTCGCCGTGGGGCGCACGGTGGTGGCCATCCTGGAGAATTTCCAGGGGGAGGACGGCTCGGTCGCCATCCCCGGGGCGCTCCGGCCCTACATGGGGGGGTTGGAGGCCATCCGGAAGGCGTAGGCCCGCGCTTCCCCCCCTGCCCGGAGGGCATGGGGGCCGCCCGGCGCATGGGGAGTTCGGGATGGCGGAGAGGGAGGGATTCGAACCCTCGGAGCCGGTCTCCCAGCTCACTCGCTTAGCAGGCGAGTGCCTTCAGCCGCTCGGCCACCTCTCCGCGATAGGCTGTGCCGCCCCGGAAGGAACACCCCGGGGCCTTCCTGCAGCTTGGTGGATATCGCCCTTCTTCGCCAAGGCTGATCTCGCTTCGGCTTGCCTTGACGTAAGCCAGCCGAAGCTCGAAGAGGGAAGGCTGGCGGAGGGAGAGGGATTCGAACCCCCGGAGCTTTCGCTCAGCGGTTTTCAAGACCGCCGCCTTCGACCGCTCGGCCATCCCTCCGCGCTTCGAGCGAGGAAGGAGGTGGGATTCTAGCATGGCTCCCCGCCCGGGGCGAAAGGCGGGGGATCGAGGAACCGTCCGGGGACGCGCCCGGGGGCCGGGTCCCCTCCTACTCCACCACCCACAGGTCGCGGCGGTTCGGGATGAGGCGCTCGTGGCCGCGCTCCGTCACCACCAGGCTGTACTCGAGCTGGAAGCCGCCGTAGCCCATCTCGTAGTAGGGGACCTCCACGTTGATCACCATCCCGGGCTCGATGACAAGCGCGTTCCCCCGCATGAGGTCCGGCACGCGGGGCTCGATCCCGATGCCATGGCCGAGATCGGAGCGGAGGACGTCGTAGCCCTTGATGCCCCGCCCCGCGACCGTCTCCACGCCGGCCCGCCAGACGTCCTCGTAGGTCGCGCCGGGGCGGACTTTCTCCAGGGCGGCCTCCATGCCGGCGGTGATGGTGGCGTAGATCTCGCGCTGGCGCGGCGTGGGAGGCCCCAGCACGGCGACGCCGCCCGTGTCCGCATGATAGTGGTCCAGGACCATGCCCGCGTCGAAGCGGTAGGTGTCCCCCTTCCGGAGCCTGTAGGCGCCGGACTGGAAGAAGTCCCCCGCCCTGCGGCCCCCGGCCGAGTTCCAGAACTCGATCGCGCCGCCCCGGCGGGCCACCGCCTCGCTGTAGACCTGGAGAAGTTCCGCTTCGCTGACGCCCTCGCGAAGCCGGGCCATCACTTCGGCGACGGCCTCCTCGTTGGCCTGGGCGGCGCGGCGGAGGCGGGCCAGCTCCTCCTCGGTCTTGATGAGCTCGATCTCCTGCCAGATGGCCCGCGCCGGGCGGAAATCCGCCTTCGGACAGGCGGCCCTGAGCTCCGCATCCAGGCCGACGTTCAGCCCGCTCTCGTCCAGGCCGATGGTCCCCCCGCTCAGCCCTCTGGCGTCCAGCGCGCGCGCGAGGAGCTCCGGCAGGGAGCGGGCGTTTCGGGCCTTGTCCTTGAGAATGGCGAGCAGGCACTCCTCGTCCGGGTCGGGCCGCAGGTCCTCCGGCCAGGTGATCTTGGAGGTGCCATAGGTCCAGATCTCCGGCATCCACATCTCTTGCCGCCGCTCCGCCAAGTAGGACGCCTCCCCGATGGACGCCAGGAGGGCCGCCCGGGAGGCATCGCGCGGCAGAAGGGCGAGGACCTCCTTGTCCTCGTAGATGCGGGGGGTGTGCCCGCCGTAATTGGAGGCGTAGGTGACGTGATTGGGATGGGTGGCAATCAGGGCGTCGAGTCCGTGCCTCTCCATCAGGGCGATTGCGCGGGGCTTGTTCAGAAGCATCGCGGCTCCTTCCGGGGTGGACAGGATGGCTGGGGGCGCTCCCTGGCCGGGGGGCGCGCCCTGGATGCGGTTCCCGAAATCTACCCGAACCCGCGGGGATTCCGCCAACCCCGCGGGGCTCGGCGGGCTTTCCCGGGGCTGGCAGGCGCCCCCCAAAGCCCGTACAATGCGGCCGCGCATTTCCTTCGGGAAAGGGGATGCGCGGCCGCCCGCCGCACCGGCGCCCCGTTCTTTCTCTCCCATGCCGCCGCTTCCCCGATCACGGAGGCAATCGAATGAGGCTGTTCCTGGCGCTCGTCCTCACGCTCGTGGCCGCGGCCGCGGGCGCCCAGGGGCTCAAGGTGGAGAACCCGGCCCATCCGGTGGCCGTCATCAAGACCAGCCAAGGGGACATCCACCTGGAGCTCTTCCCCCAGGAGGCCCCCCAGACGGTCGAAAACTTCGTCGGGCTGGCGGAGGGCACCAAGGAGTTCACGGACGCGAAGACGGGCCAGAAGGCGAAGCGGCCCTTCTACGACGGGCTGGTCTTTCATCGCGTGATGAAGGACTTCATGATCCAGGGCGGGGACCCCAACGGCAACGGCACGGGCGGGCCGGGCTACCGGCTCAAGGACGAGATCAACGCCGACGCGCTGGGCCTCGGGAAGATAAGCGCCGTCGACAAGGAGGGGAACCTGCACCCTCACCTCCTCGTGCGCTCCCAGGAGGACTTCAACCAGATGATCCTCATCCCCCTCCTGCGCAAGCTGAAGATCGCCAAGCAGGAGGAGTTCGAGAAGCGGAAGGACGAGATTCAGAAGGAGCTGAACCAGCTTACCATCAAGGCCACCTACGAGAACATGGGCTACCAGTACAGCCCGAAGCTCAAGTCGCGGCAGCCCTCCAAGGGCGTCATCGCCATGGCCAACGCCGGCCCGGACACCAACGGCTCGCAGTTCTTCATCAACCTGGCCGACACCCCCTGGCTCGCCGGCAAGCACACCGTCTTCGGCAAGGTGGTCCAGGGGATGGAGGTGGTGGAGAAGATCGGGGCGGTGGAGGTCGGCCCGAACAGCGCCCCGAAGCAGGAGGTGAAGATTCTCTCCGTGCGCGTCAAGAAATAGGGGCGGAAGCCGGGAGCGCGCCCTTCGTCATCCGCCCGCTCATCCAGGAGAATCTTCGTGAAGCGGCGGGTCCTGCTGGTGGATGACGAGGAAGACGCCCTGGATATCCTGTCGGATATCATCTCCAGGATGGGTTACGAGGTCCACACCGCCGCCACCGGCCGGTTGGCGCTGGAGAAAGCCGGGCAAGCCAAGCCTGATCTGATGCTCCTGGATCTGCAGATGCCGGACATGAACGGGTTCGAGGTGCTGAAGGCGATCCGGGAGGCCGGCATGGACTTCCCCGTCGTGATGCTGACGGCCCGCCGCGAGGAGCAGGCGGTGGAAGCGGCCCGCGCTCTCGGCGTCTCGACATACCTTACGAAGCCCGTCCAATTCGGCGAGATCAAGAGAGTCCTCGCCTCCGCGCTCGGGGAGGCTTCCTGAGCCCGCCGCGCATCTCCCGCCGGCCCTCCCGCGAGCGGGGGAGCGCCCCCCGTCCTTACCGGCGGGAGGCTGCCTTCCGCAGGGAGGCGAGTTGCGCCCGGGCGCTCTCGGCCGCCTGCGCGTCCCCCATCTCCGCATAGACGACTGCGAGGTTCTCGAGGGCGAGAGCGATGGCCGGAGCATCCGGCTTGGGCTGCCGTTGGAGGATCGCGAGCGAACGGCGGAAGAGCGAGACCGCCTCGGCATAATCGCGTTCGGCGAAGCGCAGGCCGGCGAGGTTGGCCAGGGCCGCGGCGGCCTCGGGACCCGCCTCTCCGGGGTGCTTCTCGAAGATCGCCACGGCCCGACGGTAGAAGGGCTCCGCCTCCCGGAGCCTCTCCCGGGACTCATGGAGCCAGCCCAGGTTGTTCAGGACCATCGCCACGTGGGGGTGATTCTCTCCGTCCGCCCGCTCGTAGATCCGGAGCGAGTCCCGGAGGAGGCGCTCCGCCTCCCCCGCCTCCTTCTGGGCGAGGCGGATCATGGCGAGGTCGTTCAAGATGGAGCCCACCAGGGGGTGGCCCGGCCCGAGCTTGCGCCGGTAGTCCTCCAGCACCTCCTCCCCCAGCGCGAATGCCTTGACGAGCTCGCGGCTCTGGTAGAGCCGTACCACCACCGTGTGGGCGGGGGAGGGAGAAAAGTGCGCCCCGGGGCCGTCGGCCTGCGCCGAAGGCGCCGTCAGGGCGGCCATGAGAACCGCAGCCCCCAGCCGCCGCAGGATCATCGGGCGTCTCCGGAAGCCGGGGCCCCGGAACATCCGGGGCCCCGGAAGAAGATTTTACTTCACACTCTTGGCGAGGAGGGACACCGCGTCGGTGGCCTTCTTCATGGAGTCGGTATGGCCGGCCGGCTTCTTCTCCGCGACCGCCTTCTTGTGGGCGGCCTCGGCCTCGTCGAGGAGCTTCACGGCCTCGGCCTTGTCCTTCCCCTGCGCCTTGGCGGCCAGGGTGCGGCCGGCGCCGATCAGCTTGGGGCACGCGAACGCCAGGGCGTTCGGCGCCGTGAAGCCGACGACGAGGGCCGCCAGTGCGGCGATTCGAAGCATGCGCTGAACCATCGGATTGCCTCCTGTGTCTCTGGGCCCCAGGGAGGCGGACTCCCCGGCGGTCCGTGGCTATGCAGACGCCGCATCCCCGTGACGCGGCCGTTCTTTCGGCTCGCGTAGATAACACGAGAGGGCGGGCAAAGGTTCTCTGCGGGGGGAAAACCGTTCCCGGGAGGGGCGGCTTCCGGGGTGCGGGCCGGGCAAGAGGACTTTTGGAGCAAATCCTCTTCACATCTCCCGCCGGCCCTCCAGGGAGCGGGAAAGCGTCATCTCGTCCGCGTACTCCAAGTGGCTCCCCATCGGCAGGCCGTGGGCGAGCTGGGTCACCCGCACCCCCATCGGCTTCAGGAGGCTCGCGAGATAGAGGGAGGTCCCCTCCCCCGCCATGTTCGGGTTGAGGGCCAGGATGACCTCCTTCACCTGCTGGGCCTTCACCCGCTCGACGAGCTGGGCCACCGTCAGGTCCTCCGCCTCAACGCCCTCGAGCGGCGAGATCACCCCCATCAGGACATGAAAGCGCCCCCGGAAGCCTCCCGCGCGCTCGACCGCGAACACGTCGGCCGGCTCCTCGACCACGCAGAGGACGGAGGGGTCGCGGTCCCCGCACACCCGGCAGCCGGTCCCGCCCGCCTCCCCCTCGACCAGCATGGAGCAGGTGGGGCACAGCCGGACCCGCTCGCCGAGCGCGCCCAGGGCGGAGGCGATCCGGCGCGCGGCCTCGGGGTCCTTGGTGAGGAGGTGAAAGACAATCCGCTGGGCGCTCTTGGGGCCGACGCCCGGCAGGCGGCGGAAGGCCTCGATGCAGGCCTCGATGGCGGGGAACCGGCTCAGCGGCAAGGTCGTCCTCCGCGGGCGCGGGCCCGCCCTCCCTTCACCGCCACAACGAGAAGGCCAGCGCCAGGAACAGCAGGCCGGCCGCCGCCGCGGCCGCGACGGCCAGGCCGCCCCGCCCCAGGTCCGGCCGGTGCCCGCAGCGCGGGCAGCGGTGATGCAGGAAGACTTCGCGGGGACCGCGGAAGCCGCAGCGGCCGCACAGGGCCGTCTCGAGCCGGGCCCCGCACGTCGGGCAAACGGGCTCCCCCGCCAGCACGGGCTTGCCGCAGCGCCCGCACTGGAGACCCGAGGAGGCGTGGCGGGCCATGCGAAGCCGCGCCGGCTACATCATCCCGGGGATGGAGAGACCCCCGGTGATCTTCTTCATCTCCTCGGCCATCATTTCCCGGCCCTTCTTCACCGCCTCGTTGCAGGCGGCGCGGACGAGGTCCTCCAGCATCTCGACGTCCTCCGGGTCCACCACCTGCTTCTCGATCTTGATGGAGAGGATCTCGCCCTGGCCGTTCGCCGCCACGGTGACCATGCCTCCGCCCGAGGACGCCTCGACCCGCCGGGCCGCCATTTCCTCCTGGACCTTCTGCATCCGGTCCTGCATCTGCCGGGCCTGCTTCATCAGGTTTCCGATACCGCCTTTGAACATCAGTCCTCTCCCTGGAAGTCCTCCGCCGCCCGGGGAACCCCCGCGCGGCGGCCCCGGTATGGCCGGTCGTCCACGATCTGGCCGTTGAAAAGGTCCACCACCTCCTGGATCGCCGCCTGCTCCTCCTTCCGCCGCGCGTCGTCCCGGGCCGGCTCCGCCGCCGGGGCGACGGGGGAGGGCGCCTCGACCGCTATCCGCACGGGCCAGGGGGCGTGCCGCGCGAAATGCGCCTCGATGAGGGGCAGCGTGTCCCGGACCAGGTCGATGGTCTGGGCGTGGCCGTTGGCGGGCGCGACCCGGAGGCGCAGCCGCCCCGGACCCTCGAACTCCAGCTGCGCGCCCTTGAACAGCACCTGGCGGGCGGGTTTGAGCGAGTCGACCGCTTCTCCCCATATCCGCCTCGCCTCGGCCGGGTCCCATTCCGGGGAAGCCACGGCGGCGGCCCGCTCGCGCGGAGCGCGCGCGGGGGCGTCCGCCCCCCCCGGCGCGGGATGGGGCTCCGGCCCCGCGGCGGGGGCCGGGGGCCGGGATTCCTCCGCCCGGAAGGCGGGGGGCGGCGGGGGCGGCGGGGGGGCCTGGGGACGGGCGGCGCCGCCGGGGACTAGGGACTCCAGACGCTCCATCAGGCGCCCCAGGTCGGCCAGCGGCTCGATTTGGCACATCCGCAGGAGGGCGAGCTCGAGGGTCATGCGGGGATGGTCCGAGCCCCGGAGCTCCGCCTCCGCCCGCTGGAGGATGGCGTAGGCCTGGTGCGTCTCGGCGAAGGAGAGCCTCCCGGCGATCTCCCGCCGGGCCTCCATCTCCTCGGGGCCGGCGTCGAAGAGCTCCTCCCCCTCCCCCGCCGCCTGGAGCACCATGCAGTCGCGCAGGAACTCGAGCAAGTTCGCGCAGAAGAACCTCAGGTCGTGCCCCGCCTCGAAGATGCCGGCCAGCCCGGCGAGCGCGGCCCGGGCGTCGCGGGCGGCAACGGCGGAGGCGATGCTCTGGTAGACCTCGGACGAGGGGACCCCCAGCACCTCCTCCGCCGCCTGGGCCGTGAGCGTTCCCTCGCCGGAGTAGGCGAGCGCCTGGTCCAGGATGGACTGGGCGTCCCGCATGCTGCCCTCCCCCATCCGGGCGATTAGGCGCAGGGCCCCCTCCTCGGCCTTGATCTTCTGCTCCTTCACGATGCGGGCGAGCTGGGCCGCCACCTGGCCCAGGGAGATGCGGCGGAACTCGAAGACCTGGCACCGGCTGAGGATGGTGTCCGGCACCTTTTGGAGCTCCGTCGTCGCGAAGATGAAGGCCACGTGGGGAGGCGGCTCCTCGACCGTCTTTAATAGGGCATTGAACGCCGGCCCTGTGATCTGGTGCACCTCGTCGATGATGATGACCTTGTAGCGGCCGCGCAGGGGCCGGAACTGGAGCTTCTCCTGGAGCTCGCGCACGTTGTCGATGCCCCTGTAGGTGGCCCCGTCGATCTCCAGGATGTCCGGGTGGGCGCCGCGGGCGATCTCCTGGCAGGAGCCGCAGGCGTTGCAGGGCTCCGGCACGGGCTTGTCCGAGGACTCGCAGTTGAGGGCCTTGGCGAGGATGCGGGCGGTGGTGGTCTTGCCCACCCCCCGGGTGCCGCTGAAGAGATAGGCGGCCGCCACCCGGCCCGCCGCCAGCCCGTTCGAGAGGGTGCGGCGGACGTGGTCCTGCCCGATCAGCTCCTCGAACCGCTGGGGCCGCCATTTGCGGGCGCTGCCGATGAAGGCCATGGAGGGAAGCCCTCGGGGAGGGGGACACGGGCCCCGCCAGAGGGCCCGCCCCCGGCCGAGCCTGCCGCCCGGGGGGCGGAGCAAAGGCGCGCGGCGCGGTCGACCGGCCAGGCGACCTCGTGGCACCCGGGAGTATCTGCTTACCGCTGCTTCCTTCCGGATCTGACGGAGTTCACAGGCTCCCGCCGCACGAGACCCGGCCGGCCGGCCGCGCCGCGCGCCCATCCACATACTACCCCGCCCCCATTCCTTTGGAAAGGGGCGGATTCCCGCGTGATTTCTCTTGAAAATCGGCCCAAAACCCCTCTTCGCGGCGCGTTTCGGGAGCGGTATGATGAGGTGGAATCTCCCGAAAACCTCCCCAGGAGCCGCCATGCCCGCCCTCCGCCCGCTTCTGTCCGGATTCGGCGCCGTCGGCCTCGTCCTCGCCTTTTCTTCTCCGGCCCGGGGCGCCGATCAGGCCTGGAACATCCCGTTCTCGCAGGAGTTCGAAGGAGCCGGGATCGAGTGGACGCTGTCGCCCATCCCGACCCGGGGGGCCGCCCTCAACCTCCTCGTGGGCCGCCCCCGGGGGGAGGCGCGGGGGGCCGTCCTCTTGTTCCCGGGAGGGCACGGCGCCGGGATGTTCCGCGAGCGATGGGACGGTTTCTGGCTGGGGGGCAACTTCCTGGTGCGGAACGCTCCCCGCTTCGCAAAAGAGGGCTTCCTGGCCGCGGTCGTGGACGCCCCCTCGGACCACGCCTCGGGCATGAGCGACGCCTTCCGGACCAGCCCGGAACACCTGGCGGACGCCGAGGCCGCCGCGAACCATCTGGCAAAAGCGGGGGTCAAGGACATCTTCCTCGTCGGCACGAGCCGGGGGACGCTTTCCGTGGCCTACCTCGCCACCCGCATCAAGCACCCGGCCGTGAAGGGTTTTGTCCTCAGCTCGAGCATGAACTCCATCTCGAACTTCCCGCTGGAGGAGATCGCCCTGCCCACCCTGGTCGTCCACCACGCGCAGGACGAATGCAGGGCGACCGCCTATTCGGCGGCCCAGGCGGCCTATGGCCGCCTCAAGGCCCCCCGCAAGCACTTCGTCACCGTCTCGGGCGGGGACACCCCCGTCTCCGGGCCCTGCGAGGCCCGGAGCGCGCACGGCTATCTGGGGAAAGAGCGCGAGGTGATCGGCGCCATCGTCCGGTGGCTCAAGGGAGAGGCGGCACCCGCGCGGATCGATCCGTGACTCAGCGCGCGGCCCCGACCAAGCGCCGGACGCCCTCGACGACATCCTCTTTCTGCGGGATGTGGAGCTTTTCCAGCCTGGGCGAGTAGGGGACCGGCGTCTCCTTGCCGCAGACGCGCGCGATGGGCGCGTCGAGGTAGTCGAAGGCCTCCTCGCCCGCGATGGCCGCCATCTCGGCCCCCCATCCGCAGCGCCGGACGGCCTCGTGCGCGATGAGGAGCCTGCCCGTCTTCCGGATCGAGGCGAGGATCGTCTCCTTGTCGAGCGGGAAGAGGGTGCGCGGGTCCACCACCTCGCAGCCGATTCCCTCCTTCGCCAGCTCTTCCGCCGCCTGGAGGCACTTCGTCACCATGGAGGACGTGGCCACGATGGTGGCGTCCCGCCCCTCCCGCTTCACCTCGGCCACGCCGAGCGGGATGGTGTATTCCCCCTCCGGCACCGGGCCCTTCACCGTGTAGAGCCCCCGGTGCTCGATGAAGATGACCGGGTCGTTGTCCCGGATCGCGCTCTTGAGCAGGCCCTTCGCGTCCTTGGGGGTCGAGGGCATCACCACCTTGAGGCCCGGGACGTGGACGAACCAGGCCTCCAGGCTCTGGGAGTGCTGGGCGGCGGCGCTGCTGCCCCCTCCCCCGTGCATCCGGATGACGAGGCTCGTCCGCGCCTTTCCCCCGAACATGTAGCGCACCTTGGCCACCTGGTTCACGATCTGGTTCATGGCCACGGTGGCGAAGTCGATGAAGTGCAGCTCGGCCACCGGCCGCAGGCCCACCAGCGCCGCCCCCAGGGCCGCGCCCACGATGGCCTCCTCGGCGATGGGGGTGTTGCGGATCCGCTCGGGGCCGTGCTTCTCGAGCAGGCCGAGGGTGGCCTTGAAGGAGCCGCCGAACTGGGCGATGTCCTCCCCGAGGACGAAGACGTCCCCGTCCCGCGCCATCTCCTCGTCGAGGGCCTCGACCAGGGCCTCGCGGAACATGATCTCGCGCATGGGAATCTCTCTCCCGGCTCAGAGGACTTTTTCGTAGACGTCCGCCATCAGGTCGGAGGGCTCGGGGGGCGGGCTCTTCCGGGCGAACTCGACCGCCTCGTCCAGCTCCTTCCGGACGCGTGCATCGAGCGCCTCGTCCTCCCTCCCGGCGAGCCACTTCCGTTTCTTGAGGAAGGCGGCGAAGGCGGGGATGGGATCGCGCTTCTTCCACTTGGGGAGCTCCCGGTCGTGCCCGTACACCGTCCCCGGGTCCCCCAGGTAATGCCCCCAGAAGCGGAAGGTCTTGGCCTCGATGAGGCTGGGGCCCTCCCCCGCGCGGGCGCGGCGGATGGCCTCGCCGGCCGTCTCGTGCACCGCGAGGGCGTCCATCCCGTCCACGACGATGCCGGGGATCCCGTAGGCCTTGGCCCGCTCGGCCACGTCCCGGACGCTCTGGTGGACCGCCTGGGGGGTGCTCTGGGCGTAGCCGTTGTTCTCGCAGACGAAGACGGCCGGGAGGCGCCAAGTGGCGGCCAGGTTGATGCCCTCGTGGAAGGCCCCAATGTTCGTGGCGCCGTCCCCGAAGAAGCTGACGGCGACTTCCTTCCTCTTCTTCAGCTTGAGGCCCAGGGCCGCGCCCGCCGCGATGGGGATGCCGCCCCCCACGATGCCGCTCGCCCCGAGGGCACCCAGGTCCTGGTCGGCGATGTGCAGGGAGCCGCCCTTCCCCTTGCAGCAGCCGGTCGAGCGCGCGTAGAGCTCGGCCATCATGCCCTTGAAACCGAGCCCCTTGGCGATCATGTGGCCGTGGCCCCGGTGGGTGGAGGTGATCAGGTCCCGCTCGCCCAGGTGGGCGCAGACCCCCGCCGCGACGGCCTCTTCCCCGATGTAGGGATGGATGAAGCCGGGCAGCTCGCCCGCCTGGAAGACCTCGATGGCGCGCTCCTCGAACCGGCGGATGCGGAGCATCGTCTCGTAGATCCAGAGCGCCTTCTCCCGCGTCAGTCCACCCATGCGCTGAACCTCCCCCTCTCGCGGCCGGAACGGCCGCCCTCCCCGTCATGGCACGATGCCGGGATTCTGCCAGAACCGGGGAAGCCCTCCAATCCGCGTCCGCCGGGGACGCGGGTGCCCAGCGGCGGGAAAATGCGGTAATTTTCCGGCGGAATAGGAAGATTGCGGTGAACCGTTTGGCGCGGCAAAGGCCGAGGGAGAAGAGGATGGACGAAGCCCGGGACCGCATCGTGGCCCATATCGATCACGACCCGGACGCGGAGGCGCGCATCCGGCGGGCCACGGAAGTACGAAAGGCGCTGGGGATCTTCGGCCGGGACGGCCAGGACCCGCCGGGATTCTGGCGGTTCGCGCCCGTGCACGCCCAGGCCATGTTCGAGTACTGCCACGGCATCGTCTGGGGCGGGCCCCTCCTGGGCCTGAAGGAGCGTGTGGTAGTCGTCCTGAGCGCGCTGGCGGCCCTCCAGGCGGAGGACGAGGTGGAGTGGCACGTCCGCGCGGCCCTCAACCTGGGCTGGACGCGCGAGGAGATCGTCGAGATGCTCACCCAGCTCTCCCCCTACATCGGGATCCCGAGGGCGAACCTGGCCTTCAAGGCGGCGCTGCGGGCCTTCGAGAAGGCGGGCTGCGCCATCGAGGCGGCGCCCGGGCCCGAGGACGCGGAGGCCGAGGCGGCGGGCGACCGGATGCTCTCCCAGGTGGACCTGCACCCCGGCATCAAGGAGCGCATCCAGAGGGCGCTCGCGGTGCGCCAGAAGATCGGGATCTACGGGACGGGCGGGCAGGCCGACGACGGCCTCTACCGCATCTCCCGCGCCCACAACCATTCCATCCTCGAATCCTGCTTCGGGATGGTCTGGAACACGCCCCTGCTCGGCATGAAGGCGCGGGAGCTCCTCGTCATCGCGGCCTCCACCGCGAACCAGTGCGACAACGAGCTGGAGTGGCACGTGCGCAGCGCCCTGAAGGCGGGGCTCACCCGTGAGGAGATCGTCGAGTCCATCGCCCAGTGCTCTCCCTACATCGGGCTCTCCAAGACCAACCAGGGGCTGCGGGCGGCGAGGCGGGCCTTCCAGGCGCTGGACGCGCGGGGCGCATAAGAGAGAGGGCCGCCCCTCCCGGGGCGGCCCTCTCTTTGTTTCGTTGTGCCCGGGCCCCTCCCCTCCCTACTTCGCGGGGATGACGGGCAGCAGGAGGTAGGAGGGCCGGTCGGGCCCGGCGTGCAAGGTGACCTTCTTTCCGAACACCTCCGCCGGGCGGTCCCTCGGGTGGTCGTGGCGGAAGGGCCCCACCCCGGAATAAACCCGCCCCCGGACCGGCATCGGCGGATGCTCGAAGCCGGGCCACACGTAGTCCCGGCCCCGCACGCCCAGCCCGATCCGGCAGCCCTGGGGCACGACGATGCTCGTCGGCCAGATCTCCACGTCCAGCTCGTACACCTGGCCCGGCTTTAGGGGCTGGACCTCGTCGTGGGCGTGGCAGGGCCGGTAGGGGAGGCTGCGCTTCTTGTCGAGCTTGCGGCGCGAGGCCCGCAGCCAGCCGTGGCCCACGGCGGTATGGGGGTCGTTCGAACCCTGGAAGGTGATCTCCCGCAAGTCCGGGGTGAACAGGCGCAGGACGAGGAAGATGTCGGCGTCCTCGGTTTCGGAGGAGACGAACAGCTTGGCCGCCGCGGGGCCGGTGATCTCCGTCTCCTTCCCGAACGGCTCGGTCAGGAAGGTGAGGCCGTCCCCCAGGGCCTCGTAAGCCGCCTTGGCGTTGCCGGAGGGCTTGGCGGCCGAGAGGCCGAAACCGTCCGGGTGGAGGTGGTACTTCGTCCACTTCGTCCGGGCGAGGGGCCACTCGCCCTCGGCCCTCTGGACGAACTTCTCGCCGGGGTGGCGCACCTGGAGCTGCACCCGGGGCTGCTTCTCCCAGCCGTTCCTCTCGCCCTTGAGGAAGTGGCCGAAGAATTTCTTCTGAAGCTCCACGCCGTAGTCCGTGTAGAAGTGGGTGAAGTGATCGAGGCCGTGCATCTCGAGCCATTTCTGCTTCGTGCCCGCGGCGAGGAAGCCCTCGGTGTTGCCCCTGGGATGGAGGCCCACCCCTCCCCAGTTGCCCGCCGAGAGGAGCGGCACGCTGATCTTCGAGTAGTCGGGGATCCGGGCCTTCCAGTAGTCGTCGAGCAGGGGATGGCCGAGGAGGTCCCTGCCGAAGTCGCACCGGTTGGCGCCGAGCTCCTCCTCGGTGAGGGTTTCGGGCCCCTCGGCCCATTCCCCGTTCATGCGGCTGCGGTCCCCCCGCGCCCCCCGGCCGTGCTGGCGCGAGAGCACGGTGTCGCGGTACCAGGTGTCGCCGAACTGGGAATAGATGCCGCCGTGGTAGGCGAAGTCGCGGTAGAGGTCGGCCGCCCCCTCCCACACGCACATCGCAGCCAGGTGGGGGGGCTGGAGCGCGGCCACCTGCCACTGGTTCATCCCGTAGTACGAGATTCCGTTCAACCCCACCTTCCCGGTGCTCCAGGGCTGCTTCCCCGCCCATTCGATGCAGTCGTAGAAGTCCTTCGTCTCACGGGGCGACCATATCTCCATGAAGCCCGGGGAGCGCCCCGCCCCGCGCGAGTCCACCCGCACGCAGGCGTAGCCGTCGGGCACCCATTTCTCCGGGTCCACCAGCTCCCAGTTCTGGTACTTGTTCGACGAGCCCGAGAGGGAGAGCGGGTGCTTCTCGTTCAGGACTTTCCACTGGGCGGGATAGCCGTCCTGGAAGTGGAGCCACTTGGCGTAGGGGCCGTAGGAAAGGATGACGGGGAATTTCCCTTTTCCGTCGGGCCGGTAGACGTCGCAGCGCAGGATGAGGCCGTCGTCCATCCGGATGGGAACGTCCCAGTCGATCCGCATCCCGTCGCGCACTTCGCTCTTGAAGGTGTCCATATGCCCTCCCCGGAGATTCAGGCCCCTGGCGTCTGTCGATTCGATGATGGCGAGTGAGCGGGGGGCTTCCGCGGGCTCCCGCCGCATCCCCCCTTCGCCGAAAGACAATCATGAAGACGGATGGTGGTCAACGAGCAGGGGGCTTCCCCATCCGGCATCCGGGAGCCGCCGGGGAAGGCTCGATGCGAAGCGGGGCTTTCAGGGGACCGTCGCGAGGAAAGCGGTGTATCCCTCCCGGCGCAGCCGGTCGAGCATTGCCCGGGCCTCGCTCGCCTCCCGGAAGCCCTGAAGCTGCACGTGGAAAGACCGGCCAGGGCCATCGGCGGAGGCCACCACGCGGATATCCTTCCACCGCGCCCGGAAATTCATCGAGAACCTGCGCGCGTCTTCCTCCCGGCCGAATTTGCCGAGCATGACCACCCACCGCTGCGCCCCGGCCGGAGGAACCCGAAGCGGGGTTAATCGCACGGGAGCCACTCCCGCCTCGACCATGCCCAGTTTCTCGGCGGACGCCCGCGACAGATCGATCACGCGCCCCTCGATGAACGGCCCCCTGTCGTTGATGCGGACGCTGACCGCGCGCCCGTCGTCCAGCCGCTCGACCCGCACGATGGTATGGAAGGGGAGGGTGCGATGGGCCGCGGTCATCATGTGCATGTCGAACCGCTCGCCGTTGGCCGTCCTCTGGCCGTGATGGGGACGGCCGTACCAGGAGGCGAGGCCGGAAAGCTCATGCTCCGGAGAAGAGCGGGAGTAAGGCTCCGGCCGGGACGCGCATCCGCTCGCCGCCATTCCCAGCAGGAGGAGCCAGATCCGCCAGCGCAGCGCTCTTCCCTCCCGGGGACCCGAGGCCATCGCCTATACACTCACTCCCTTCTGGACCAGAATCTCCCGGTAGCCTCCCTTCAAGAGGCAGAAGTCCAGGACGCGAAAGCCGGAGAATACCTCCATGATCTCGGCGTTCTTGTAGGGGTGCCGCTCCGGACGCCCCGCGCCTCCCGGCAGAGGTTCGATGCGATCCTGATCGAGAATCCGGAAACCCTTGCAGGAACCCGCCCCGCCGGGCCGGAGGCCCCCGAATAGGGACAGGATCATCCCGCCCGGCTCCAGCATGCGGTGGAGGAGCTTCACGAGTTCCCCAGCCCAGGCCGGGGGCATATGGTCGAGGCTGTCCCAGCAGATGACGCCATGGACCGACCGCGGCGGGTATTCCAGCCCGGCCAGGACCTTCCGCCAGCCCTCGGCGGCGAGGGCATCGGCATCGGGCGAGCCCGCGCCGGGAGGCGCGGGGAGCTCCCGCTCCCCCAGGAAATCGTTTACCAAGACCCGGCAGCCCTGGCTTCCGAGAAAGAAGATGTTGCCGCCGTTGACGCGCCCCAGGTCCAGGACCGCCGGGCGGGGAAAGCGCGCCAGGACATCCACGAAGACCTTCAGGGACTTTATCGCCCAGGCGCCCGGCCCGTCCGCGGCGGCGCCCGGTCCGGGATCCGCCGGGGCCTCCGGCCTGAAGGCCTTCTTCAGCAGGAAAAGCTCATTCGGGATGCTGTTCTTGTGGCTATAAAGATTCCGGAACCGCTCCACCTCACGCCCCCGGTCAGTTCTTCACGGCCCCTTCCAAGGGACGGTGGGCGCCGTTCTCCCCCTTCGGCTGAAGCTGGACCGGCTCGCGATCCTTCTTCTCCTTCCCGGCCGGCGCCGCGCGCTCGCCCGTCATGTCCACCGAGCCCTTGAACTTGCCGCCGTCGGCAATGGCCAGCCGGGGCGCGCGGATGTCCCCGACCACGGAGCCGGACTCCATGATCTCCACCCGCTCCTTGGCGTTGAGGTTCCCCTCCAGGCGCCCGATGACGGTGATCTTCTTGGCCTCGACGTCGGCCGTGAGATTGCCGCCTTCGCCGATCACCAGGTGATGGTCCTTGAGGTCGACGTGTCCCTCCACCCGCCCTTCGATGATCAGGTCCTCGCCTCCGCTGAGCTCGCCGCGGATGACGATGGTCTTGCCGATCTTGGCCTGCGGCGCCTGCTTCTCCGCCCGGCCCCTTTCCACAACCGGCGCCGCCGCGGCGGGCGAGGAATGCTGCTCCAGTTCTTTCTCGCGGCTGAATATGCTCATGGCCTTCTCCCGAGTTTGAGTTCACTGACCGGATGCGGATAAGAATTCGAACAAAGCCTAGCACACTCAGGAGAGTACCTGACGGAAAAGACGGGGAGATCCATGGTAAATGCAAAGGATTTTTACCGCTTTCGCTTTTTGCGACGAATCTTATGTAAATGTTGCGTCAATGAAGCGTTAATATCTGTCCCAGCGCACCACTCGCGCCGCTCTCGCGGCGCGCTCGATACTCAAAGGCGGCGTTCATGATTACGGCTCTCGACTATGGAATCTTGTTCCTCTATTTCGCCGGGATGATCGCGCTGTCGGTCTTCCTCGGCCGCCGGTACGCCGGCCGGAAGGATTACTTCCTCGGGGGCCAGCGCATCCCGGACTGGGCCATCGCCGCCTCCATCATGGCCACCCAGGCCAGCGTCATCAGCATGATCAGCGCCCCCGCCTTCGTGGCCGTGCGCCCGGGCGGAGGCCTCATTTGGATTCAGTACGAGTTCGCCCTCCCGCTCGCCATGATCCTCGTGATGGCGGTCCTCGCCCCCTACTTCTACAGGGCCAAGATCATCACCGTGTACGAGTACCTGGAGCGCCGCTTCGACGCCCGCACGCGGGCCGTGTTCAGCCTGGTGTTCCAGCTCAGCCGCGCCCTGGCCACGGGGGTCGCCATCTATGCCGCGGCGATCCTGCTGTCCATCATCCTGGACACCCCGCTGTGGGCCTCCATCCTGCTGATGGGGTCCATCTCGATCGTCTACACGACCATCGGCGGCATCTCGGCCGACATCTGGAGCGACGTGATCCAGCTCGTCCTCCTTTGGGCGGGGACGTTCGTCGTCCTGTGGTTTGCCGTCGCGGCGGGCGGGGGCTGGACGGAGGTGATCGCCCACATCCCGGCCGAGCGGTTCCGCGCGGTGGACTTCGCCTCGCATGGAATCGGCGACGGCAGGACGTTCGGCTTCTGGCCGATGGTGCTGGGAGGTTTTTTCCTCTACGCCTCCTACTACGGATGCGACCAGAGCCAGATTCAAAGGGTGCTATGCGCGGAATCGGAGCGGAAGGCGCGCCGCGCCCTGTGGCTGAACGGGCTGTGGCGCTTCCCGCTGGTGCTCTCCTACTGCCTGGTGGGCCTGGTCATGGCCGGCTTCGTGGTGAAGGAGCCCACCTTCACGGCCTCCATCCCGGAGGACCACCTCGACTACATGATCCCCCTCTTCATCAAGCACTACGTCCCGCCGGGCCTGACGGGGCTCATCCTGGCGGGGATGTTCGCCGCGGTCATGTCCAGCATCGATTCCGCCTTCAACTCCCTCTCGGCCGCCAGCGTCCAGGACGTCTACGTCCGCTACGTCAACCCCAGCGCCACGGAACGCCAGTGCCTCTTCTGGTCGCGCGCCGCCACGGCCATCTGGGGCGTCCTGTGCACGGGGCTCGCCTTTTGGGTGGGGAACCTGGCCCCGACGGTCATCGAGGGGATCAACAAGATCGGCTCCGCCTTCTACGGGCCGACGCTCGCCGCCTTCTTGGTCGCGATTCTCAGCCGGCGGGCGACGGGGAACGGTGTGGTCTGGGGGCTTGCGTGCGGGGTGGGGCTGAACATCGTCCTGTGGGCCGGGTACGACGATTCCGTCTCCTGGCTATGGTGGAACGCCATCGGCTGCGCCGTCACGGTGGCCGTCGCCTCCCTGCCGGCCTTCAGAGGGCCGGGGCTCCCGCCCGCCCAGGCGGACCAGCTGACGATGAGCTGGGCGGAGATGCGGAAGGGCTTCTGGGAGGAACGGGCCATGTACGGGTCCCTGGCCTTTTACTTCCTGCTCATCATCCTCGTCTCATACGGCCTGTGGTTCCTGCAGCCCGGACCGGGCCGGTAGCCTGGGTGGGCCTGCATTGTGCCGGCGCGGCCGCCGTTTCATGTGAACGAAGCCTCTACCTGCCGGCCCCACTTCTCGCCGCTCTCCCAGCGGTCGATGAGATAGTCCTTGTGTGTCTCGAAGACCTCGGCCTGCTCCTCCACCAGGGTCTCGGCCTCCCGGCTGCTCATTTTCTGGGTGTGCGCGACGAAGGAACCCACGCGGGCGTAGTAGAGCGGGCTCATCAAGTCCACGAGCTTGAAGTGGTGATCGGGCAGGTGGTGGAAGACGGCGGCGAAGTCGTAGAGGATTCGCACCCAGACCTCATCCGGCAAGACGAAATTCCGGACGTTGCGGACGCGCGCCAGATGGTGAAGCAGCTTGAAGCTCTCCGGATCGATCAAGTCCCGCCACGTGCTCTTGAAGAGATGGAAACCCGTCTGGTAGGCGGAGATGAGCTTGCTCAGGCTGGCCTGGACCGCCTCGGGCTCCTGCGCCCACAGGTCCACCTGCCCGAAGGAATCCACGGGCTGGCTCCCCCGGATTTTTTTCCAGATGTGCTCGCTCACGCCCATTATGCGGAAGAGCGTGATCACGACCTGCCGGAACATGAAGCCCAGGTCCGTCGCCGGATCCTTGGCGTCATGCACCTTGAGGCCCAGATTGGCTTGGCAGATCTTGAAGCCTTGGGTGATGGCCATCGTGGTCATCCAGATGTCGATTCCGTAGCGGGCGACGTCGGTGTCCCACACGTCCTGCTCGGAATAATAGCGGGCCAGGGTGTCGCGGAAGCCGAAGTCGCCCCCGATCGGCTGGCGGATGCGCTTGCCGTACAACGCGCGGGTGAGGCTGTAGACGATGTTGTTCGTGATGGTCCCGTCATACTTGCTGCGGGCGTAGTTCGGCGCGACGAAGTCGTAGCCCTTGACGAGCATGGGATCGAGCAGATAGCGGATCCAGTCCGGGGTGATGCTCCTCAGGTCCGAGTCGAACACCACGCAACCCTGGGCGCCGAGCCTCTGGACCGCCTCGAAAATGAGCCGGAAGGCGGAGCCCTTGCCGCCGGGCCCGCGGTAGATGGTGACGATCAGCTCTTGCCAGGGAGCGAGCTCGACCTCACGGGCGACCTCCCGGGTGTCGTCGGTGGAGCCGCCGTCCGAGACGATGATCACGGCCCGGAGGCTCTTGTCGTATTCCTTGAGGCCCTTGCTGGCGGTGGAAACGACGTGGGCGATCGTGTCCACGTTGTTGAAGCAGGGGATGCCGATCACGACATCCGCCTTGCCTATCTGTTCCATCCTGCGCGCGACCGGAGGCCTCATCGCGGAATGTATCTTGCCGAATTTGCCCATTCGCCCCTCTCGCTGCGATTAACTTCCGGACAATAAAGGCTCCAGGTTCAATTCGCGGAACAAATCCTCCACGCCGGCCTTCCAGCCGGCGGGGCCGGGCGCGGGAGCCACCCGGACGCCGGGCACCGCGGCGAGCTCGGGCCTGAGCCCCTCTTTCGCGGGAATGGCGACGGCGCGGTCCGCCCAGCGCAGGAGCGGTAAATCGTTCGGGCCGTCCCCGATCCCTATCGTGAGGACGCCGCCGGTCTTCCGCCGGTACATGTCCGCGAGGCGGGCCGCCGCCGTTCCTTTATCGAAGGATCCCGTCAGGTGGTGAAACCGCCCCCCCCGGGCGTAGCGGAGCCCCTTGGAGCCCGCCCACTCCCGGACGGGGGCCAAGTCCTCCGCCGCCGTCCCGCCGGTCCGGATGAACGGAACGCTGGCCCGGCGATCCCGCATCCTGGGAATCCAGCCGGCCGGCAGCGAGGTCAGCCTCTGGAGCTCGGCGTCGTCCATCTCGAAATATGCGCGCAGAGGAAGGGCCAGCGCCCGCCGCATCTCAAGGAACGCCTCCCGGAGCGCCTCCACAGGCGGCCCGAGGGTTTGTACGCTGTAGCCCCCCTCCTCCCGGGAGCCGTCCGGCGCATCCGGGAAAAGGCCGGCCGGGCAGAAGAGGACGCCTCCCCCCTCGGCGATGAACGGATCGGCCAGGCCGAGGTTTGTTACGTAACCTTCGATCTCGGCGCCGGTCTTCGAAGAGGTGAGGATGAGGGCGGCGCCGCTCTTCCGCAGGTCCTGGGCGGTCTTGCGCGCCTCATCCATTCCGTAGGTGTCATGGTCGAGGAGTGAGCCGTCGAGGTCTGAAAAAACCAGGATTTTCCGCAAGTCGCATGAACTCCAGCGATAAAAAACAAGGCGGAGGCCGGATTTTCCACGAATGGGCGTCCAGCTTTCGCTTCCATGAGTGTAAAAAAAGTTTCCCGCCCCTGTAAAGACACCTTCTTGCGCTATTTGTTTGGATATCCTAGAATTCGCCCCGTCTTTAGCCCCGGGGCATGGCCTTTCCGGGGCATGGCCTTTCCGGGGCGCTCCTGGCCCACCGCCTTTTAAATACATGATCCGGCGCGACTGCCTGCTGCATATCAAAGCCGGTCCTTTATCTCCGCTGCCCAACGATGAGAGAACTCCCATGGCAGATTTCTTCCAGAACGGCGTCATCACCACCCTGAATAAAATCCGCACCGATAATGTGGAAAGGCTGGAGGCGCAGTTGCGCCGCTTCAATGAGGTCAGTCCCATCTCCTTGCTGCTCCCCTGCCTCTACAGCGAACTGGAAGGTCCCGCCCTCCGGAATATCGTGGACGTCCTCTCGAAGGTGGATTACCTCGACGAGATCGTGGTGGTGCTGGGCCGTGCGCACACCTCCGAGTTCCTCCATGCCATCGATTTCTTCTCCCCGCTCCGCAATTGCACGATCCTCTGGCTGGACAGTCCTCGGATGAAGGCGATCTTCAAGCTTCTCGACGAGAACGAGATCCAGGTGAACATACCGGGAAAGGGACAGGCGGTCTGGATCGGCATCGGCTACATCCTGGGCAAACGCCGGGCCGACACCATCGTCCTTCACGATTGCGACATCCTGACCTACGACAGCGGGTTCATCGCCCGGCTGTGCTATCCGATCGCCAACCCGAGCTTCGATTACGAGTTCACCAAGGGCTTCTACGCGCGGGCCTCGAACCGCCTGAACGGGCGGGCTTCCCGGCTGCTCGTCAACCCGCTGAGCCGGGCCCTCCGCCACCACGCGGGCCAGGGAGGGAAGCATCCCTTCCTCGACTACCTGGACAGCTTCCGTTATGCGCTGGCCGGGGAGATGGCCATCCGGCGCGAACTGGCCCGCATCAATCGCATCCCCATGGATTGGGGCCTTGAAGTGGGCACCTTGGCGGAAGTCTTCCGCAACTCCTCGACCAAGCGCGTCTGCCAGGTGGAAGTATGCGACGTCTATGACCACAAGCATCAGGACCTCTCCGCGGACGATCCGGGGGGCGGTCTCTTCCGCATGAGCATCGACATCACCCGTTCCATCCTCTACACCCTGGCGTCGGAGGGCGTCTCCTTCTCGGCCGGCTTCATCCGCTCCCTGACGGCCGCCTATCTCCGGAACGCGCAGGACGCCATCGTCCACTACCACGCGGTGGCGAGCTACAACGGCTTCCAGTTCGACCGCCATGCCGAAGAGACGGCGATCGAAACCTTCGCGGAGGGAATCAAGATCGCCTGCGAGGTTTTCCTGCAGGAACCTCTGGAGTCCCCACAGGCGCCCAATTGGAACCGGGTGGCCGCGGCGGTCCCCGGCCTCATGGGCCAACTCGTCCAGGCGGTCGCGGAAGACAACGCCAATCCCAGCGTGGAGATATTGACCGGGGAATTGAAGGAGCGGGTGTGAACCCGGCCGCGGCCCCATCGGCGCGGCGAAAAGGGGGATCGGTCCGTGCCCAAACGCTTGAAAAAGAGCCGCAACCTCTATAGATTCATTGCGGGACGCCGGCCGCGCGGTTCCTTCTGAGCCGTCCGGGGCGGCTGCCGCCACGCTTCTTTTCTTTTCGTTCCTGACCGCCTCCTTCCAGAGTCTCGCCGTGATGGCCAAACAATCCGTCCGGCCCCTTCCGGCCGGACATGCATAGCCGCTCGAGTGCCACGGGATTCTTCCAGGCCGGAAGAAACTGCTGGCGCGTGGAAGAAGCCTCGCGCGTCGCCTTCCTCGTCGACGCCGCGGCCTATTTCTCCGCCTTCGCATCGGCCGTGAGGCGGGCGAGCCGGTCCATCCTCATCTGCGGATGGGACATCAACAGCCAAGTGGAACTCCTCCGGAACGGCGAGGACAACGGCGGCTTTCCCAGCCGAGTGGGGCCCTTCCTCGACGCCGTCGTGGCCAGGAATCCCGATCTCCACGCGCACATACTGACGTGGGATTTCGCCATGCTGTACGCGCTCGACCGGGAGTTCTTTCCCGTTTTCCGGCTGGATTGGAGCACCCACCGCCGCATTCACTTCCAGCTGGACGGCACCCACTGCCTTGGCGCCTGCCATCACCAGAAAATCGTTGTGATCGACGACGCCGTCGCCTTCGTCGGGGGTATCGACCTCGCGCAGGACCGATGGGATACGCCGGAGCATCTCCCCAACGATCCGCGGCGGGTAACCCCGGGCGGCGTTCCTTACCCGCCCAAGCACGACGTCCAAATCATGGTGGAAGGCCCGCCCGCCGCCGCGCTTGGAGCGCTCGTGCGGGAGCGCTGGATGCGGGCGACCGGCGCCACCATCGCGGAGCCGGTCCCCGCCGCAAGCTCCAGGAGAGACATTTGGCCCTCGGCCTTTCCTCCCGGCATGGAGAATGTCCCCGTCGCCATCGCCCGCACCTATCCTGAATTCAAGTGCTGGCCGAAGGTGCGCGAGGTGGAGGCGCTGTATCTCGATTCCATCCGGGCGGCGCGCCGGGCGATATACGTCGAAAACCAGTATTTCAACTCATTCGCCGTCGGAGAGGCGCTGGAGAAAAGGCTCCGCGAGCCGGACGGGCCCGAGATCCTCCTGCTGCAATCCAAGGAAATCACGGGCTGGCTCGAGGGGACGACGATGGGGACCCTCCGGGCCAGGCTCATCCGGCGCCTCAGGGAGGCGGACCGGTTCGGCCGCTTCCACGTGTGTTATTCCGCCCTCCCGGACCCGGCCGTAGACCTGACGATTCACTCCAAGCTGATGGTGGTGGACGACTTCCTGGTGCGAGTGGGCTCATCCAACCTGAACAACCGCTCCATGGGCTTGGATTCGGAATGCGACCTCTGCATCGTCGCCGAGGACGAGCGGACCCGGAAGGCCATCGCCGGCATCCGCAACCGGCTTCTCGGAGAGCACCTGGGGGTCCCTCCGGAGAAGGTGGAGGAAACCTACCGATCGAGCGGCTCCTTGGCTTTCACCGCGGCCGCCTTGGGCGGGGAGAACCGGCGCCTCGTTCCCCTCGAGGTGAAGGCCGACGAATGGCTGGACACCGCGCTGCCCTCGTCGGTGGATCCGGAGCGGCCGGTATCGACGGATGAGCTGCTCGAATGGTTTCTGCCGAAAGATGAGGAAGGCAAGGCGGCTTATCCCCTGATCGGGTTCGGCGCCGCCGTGGCTGTCATGCTTGCCCTGGCCGTGGCCTGGCGGGTCACCCCGATGAGCGAGTGGCTGACCGTCGAGGCCCTCGCCGGCTGGACGGCCTATTTCAGGGCCGGCCTGCCCGAACTCCTCCTGATTCCGGCCCTGTTCGTCCTCGGGAGCCTGGTCATGTTCCCGGTGACCATCATCGTCGCCATGCTTCCCCTTATTTTCGATCCGCTCTCCAGCCTCCTCTATTCATTCATGGGCATCCTGGCGAGCGCCTCGGCGACCTATGCCGCCGGCCGCTTTCTGGGCCGGGACGCGGTGCGGAAGATGGGGCGTACGAAATTGAACCGCCTGAGCCGGGTGCTCGCCAATCAAAGCTTCACCACGATGAGCATCGTCCGCCTGATTCCCCTGGCGCCCTATTCGGTGGTCAACATGGTCGCGGGGGCCTCCCGCGTGCCGTTCGGATCGTTCCTGCTCGCATCGCTGGTCGGCATGTCCCCGGGCATCCTCGCCGCCACCCTCTTTTCGAACCAGCTGAAATCCGCCTGGAACAACCCCGGCCCGGGAAGCCTCCTCATGCTCGTCTTCATCGTGGCGGCCACGGCGGCCGGGAGCGTTTGGCTGCACCGGAGGCTCAGGCCGCAGCTTGAATCCTCCGGGGCCGGCGATGGGAGAGGCGCGTGAGGAGGGAGCACGGCTGCTTCTCCATCTCCTCCTACAACATCCACCGGTGCATCGGAAGCGACGGCGGAATGGACCCGGGGCGGATATCCCAGGTGATTGGCGAGATGGATTGCGACATCGTCGGCCTGCAGGAGGTGGACTCGCATCGAACGGACGGGGGCCTCTCGTATCAGATGGATTATCTGTCGGACGCGACCGGCCTCGTGGCCATCCCCGGACCCACCATCCAGACCCAGGACCGGCACTACGGGAACGTGCTGCTGTCCGCCCATCCCGTCCTGGACGTCCGGCGCCTGGATCTGAGCGTCCGGGGAAGGGAGAACCGCGGGGCCCTCGATGTCGATGTGGAAATTCACGGCCGGCGGGTCCGGGTGGTGGTCACCCACTTCGGCCTTTTCGGCACGGAGCGCCGGCAGCAGACCGCGCGCCTGCTGGAGTACCTTGGGACGGCCTGCTGCGGGATGTGCGTCCTGCTGGGCGACATCAATAACTGGCTCCCGTTCGGCCCGATGTCGCACCGCCTGAACTTCCACTTCGGGCGCACGCCGCTGCAGAGGACCTATCCCGCCTGGCTCCCCATCCTGGGCCTGGACCGAATCTGGGTGAGCCCGCCGCGGGCGCTCCTGGACATCAGTGTGCACCGCTCACGGCTCGCGCGGATGGCCTCGGATCACCTTCCGCTGAAGGCCGTCATCCGGGCGCTGTGACGCGGGAAGCGGGGATAGCGAATGCGTGAGGCGGCGAGGACAGGAGACATGAACGGATGAGCCCGCGCCGGAGCGCCCGAGCCGCTCCTCCCCGACGCATGAAAGCCCCGGCTCTCCCTCCGGGCGCCACCTACCGCATCCAGTTCAACCGCCGCTTCACCCTCGACGATGCCGTTCGAATCTGCCCTTACTTGCGGGAACTCGGCATCACCCACCTGTACGCCTCCCCCATCTTCGCCGCCCGCCCGGGAAGCGGGCACGGATACGACGTCATCGATTTCTCCTCCGTCAATCCAGAGCTGGGGGGCGAAAAGAGCCTCCGCCGCCTCGTCCGGGCGCTCGCGAAACGGGACATGAGCCTCCTGCTGGATATCGTCCCCAACCACATGTGCATCGCCCACGAGGGAAACCTTTGGTGGCAGGACGTCCTTGAGAACGGCCGCTCCTCCTCCTACGCCGAGTTTTTCGCCATCGAATGGGAGCCCCCCCAGAAGGAGCTCCGCCGGCGCGCCCTGCTTCCCGTCCTCGGGGCCTCGCTCCAAGAGGTGCTGCGGAATCGGGAGATCAGGCTTTTCTTCGGCGGCGGAAGCCTTTGGGCGCGTTACTACACCTCCCGCTTTCCGCTTGCGCCGGACACCTGGCCGCCCATTCTCGATCTGGCGGCCAGTAAGAGCCGGGCGACCCGCGGCGCCCGATTCCTGCAGGGCCTGAGCCGCATGCTGTCCCGGCTTCCCGATCACTGGAGCGGGCATCCGGAAGAGGCGAGGAAGCGCCGGGACGAGGCCGCCCGCGTCAAGCGGCGGCTCGGGGCGATCACGCGGCGCGGAGGCGCCCTTCTTCGGGCCCTGGAAGCCGCGCTGGAGGAGATCAATTCGGCGAAAGGCCGCCGCCTGCTCGCCTCGATTCTCGAGTCCCAGCCTTACCGGCTGGAGTTCTGGCGGGAGGGGCACCGCAGGATCAACTACCGCCGGTTCTTCGACATCAATGAGCTGGCGGGCCTGAGAGTGGAGCGCCCGGAGGTGTTCGAGGCCGTCCACGGCCTCGTCCTCCGGCTGATGCGCGCGGGGTGGGTGCAGGCCCTCCGGGTGGATCACGTGGACGGCCTCTACGACCCGGAGAAGTACCTTCGCGACCTTCGGCGCGCCATCCGGGCCGGCCGCCGAGCAGGCCCCCAGCGCAATCCTTTCATCCTCGTTGAAAAGATCCTCGCGAGGGACGAAACCCTGCCTCCGCGCTGGCCTGTCCAGGGCACCACCGGCTACGAATTCCTGAACCTGCTGAACGGCGTTTTCGTGGCGGCGGAGGATGGGGATGCCCTCCGGCGCATCTACGCGCGGTACGCGGGGGAGAGGCGCCCCTTCGGGAAAATCGTGCGCGAGAGCAAGAAGCATGTGATCGAAGCCTCCTTCGGAAGCGATGTGAACCGCCTCGCCCGCCTGCTGAATGAGGCGATTTCGGGCCATTCGAAGCGCCTCGGCCTCTCCCAGCTGGAAAAGGCGCTGTCCGAGCTCCTCGCCGCCTTCAGGGTCTACCGTACCTACGGGCGCGGCGGAAAGCTTTCGGCCGTGGACGCCCGCCGGGTGCGCGAGGCGGTGCGGGACGCCCAGGCCCATAATTCCCGCCAACGCGGTGTCCTCGCCCGCATCGGAAAGCTCTTGCTCGGCGAAGAGCGCCGGGCCGACCCTTCCCTGCGGAGGGAGTTCCTCCTGCGCTTCCAGCAGCTGAGCGGGCCGGTCATGGCCAAGGGCTACGAGGATACGGCCCTCTACCGCTACTACCCCCTCGCCTCGCTGAACGAGGTGGGCGGGGAGCCGGACCGGTTCGGCGGGCCGCTGGAGGAGTTCCACCGGGAGAATCTCAGCCGCCTTCGCCGCTTCCCCCATGGGCTCTCCGCCACCAGCACGCATGACACCAAGCGGAGCGAGGACGTGCGGGCCCGGCTCGACGTGCTCTCCGAGATTCCGGAGGAGTGGGAGGAGACCATCCGGCGCTGGCGGACCCTCAACCGGAGGTGGAAATGCCGGATAAAGGGCGCGGAAACCCCCGCCCCGGACGACGAGTACCTCCTGTATCAGACCTTGGCGGGGGCATGGCCCTGCGAATCCATGGACGAAGTGGTGCGGTGCGAGTTCACCGGTCGCATCCAGGCGTACACGCAGAAGGCCCTCCGGGAGGCCAAGCGGCGCACCAGCTGGCTCAATCCGGACGAGTGCTACGAGGAGGCGGTCCGGAGCTTCATCTCCGCCATCCTGAAGCGCGGCCGAGGGAACCTGTTCCTGGAAGAATTCCAGGAGTTCATGGCGCGCATCATTCGGCCCGGCCTCTATAACTCCCTCTCCCAGACCCTCCTCAAGATCGCCTCGCCGGGGGTGCCGGATTTCTACCAAGGCTGCGAATCCTTGAGTTTCTCCCTCGTCGATCCCGACAACCGCAGGCCTGTGGATTTCACCCGCCTTCAGCGCGTCCTCGCCCGCATCCGCGGCGCCGCCGATTACGCTGCGCTGGCCGGGAGGCTGGCCCGGGCGCCGGAGGACGGCCGCGCCAAGCTTTTCGTGACCTGCCGGGCGCTCGAGGCCCGGCGGAGGCACTCCGGCCTCTTCGCACGGGGCGCATATCTTGCCGTCAAGGCCGCCGGCAGGCGGAAGGGGCATGTGGTCGCTTTCGCGCGGACGAAGGGGAAAAAAGTCTTCGTAGCGGCGGCGGGGCATTTTTTCGTACAACTGGATGCAGCGCGCCGACCGCCGGTGGGGGAGGACGCCTGGGAGGATACCGCCCTGCGCCTCGGCCGGAGGCTCGGCTCGTCCCGCTGGAGGGACTGCCTTACGGGAGAGGAATGCAAGGCCGCCGGCGCCGGCCTCCCCTTGGCGGAGGTTTTCTCCCGGATGCCGGTCGCCCTGCTGGAGCGGATTTCGTAGTGCTGCGAATGGGAGTCATTCGTCTTCATCATTGCACCGCAAGAAAACGAGGAATCGCTCCATGAGCGACGCTCATAAGCCGCTCGGCGCAACCTGCCTGGGAGACGGCCGGTGCGAATTTTGTCTCTGGGCTCCGGCCGTGGAGCGGGTGGAGGTCCGGCTCGTGGGGCCGGACGACCGCATCCTTCGGCTTTTCCGGGAGGAGAACGGCTACCACCACGTCATCGCCGAGGGGGTGCAGCCGGGCGCGCGGTATCTCTACCGCCTGGACGGCGAGAAGGAGCGGCCCGACCCCGCCTCGCGCTTCCAGCCCGAGGGCGTCCACGGACCCTCGGAGGTGACGGACGCCTCCTTCGCCTGGACGGATGCCGGGTGGAAGGGCATCCCCCTGGGCGACTACATCCTCTATGAGCTCCACGTGGGGACTTTCTCCGGCGAGGGCACCTTCGGCGCGGTCATCCCCTTCCTGGACGGGCTGAAGGAACTGGGCGTCACCGCCGTCGAGATCATGCCTGTCGCGCAGTTCCCGGGAGAGCGGAACTGGGGCTATGACGGCGTCTATCCCTTCGCCGTCCAGAACTCCTACGGGGGCCCCGAGGGGCTGAAGCGCCTGGTCGACGCCTGCCACGCCCGGGGGCTCGCCGCCGTCCTCGACGTCGTCTACAACCACCTCGGCCCGGAGGGGAACTACACCCGGGACTTCTCCCCCCTCTATTTCAATCCGGCCTACCACACGCCATGGGGCGCCGCGCTCAACTTCGACGGGCCGGGGAGCGACGAGGTGCGCCGCTTCTTCATCGAGAACGCCCTGTACTGGGTCCGGGACTTCCGCTTCGACGCCCTGCGCCTGGACGCCGTCCACGCCATCCTGGACACCTCCGCCCGTCCCTTCCTGGAGGAGCTGGGCGAGGCCGTCCACCGGCAGGGGGAGGCCGAAGGCCGGAAAATCTATCTCATGCCCGAGAGCGACCAGAACGACCCCCGGCTCGTGACGCCCCGGGAGGAGGGAGGCCATGGGCTGGACGCGGTGTGGACGGATGACTTCCACCACGCCTTGCACGCCGCGCTCACGGGGGAGCGCGGGGGTTACTACGCCGACTTCGGCCGCCTGGCGGACCTCGCCAAGGCCTTCCGGGAAGGCTTCGTGCACTCTGGCGGCTACTCGCGCTACCGCAAGCGCCGGCACGGAAGGAGCGCCCGCCATCTCCCCGCCTTTCGCCACGTCGTCTGCGCCCAGAACCACGACCAGGTGGGCAACCGGATGCGGGGGGAGCGCCTGAGCGCCCTCGTCCCCTTCGAGAAACTCAAGATGGCGGCGGGGCTCGTGCTGCTCTCGCCCTTTCTCCCTCTCCTGTTCATGGGGGAGGAGTACGGGGAGACCGCTCCCTTCCTCTATTTCGTCAGCCATACGGATTCCGGCCTCATCGAAGCGGTCCGGAAGGGCCGGGCGGAGGAGTTCTCCTCCTTCGGCTGGCGGGAGACGCCACCCGACCCGCAGGGCGAGGCGGCCTTCCTGCGCTCGAAGCTCCAACACCGCCTCATGGACGAGGACATGCACAAGAAGCTGCGCGAATTCCACCGGGCCCTCATCAGGCTTCGGCGCGGGTCCCCCGCCTTGTCCCGCCTCCGCAAGGAAGACCTGGAAATCCAAGCGTTCGAGGAGCGGAAGGTGCTGCTCCTCCGCCGCCGGGGCGGGGGAGAGGAGGCGGCGGCCGTCTTTCATTTCGGCGAATCGGAAGGCTCGTTTCCCCTCCCCGGCGGCCCTTGGACAAAGAAGCTCGCCTCCGCCGACGCCCGGTGGGGAGGGCACGGGACGAAGATGGCCGACGGGGACATCGCCCGGGAAGGCGAAGGGCTGGGCCTCCCGCCCCACTCGTTCTTCCTTTTCACCAAAAGCCTTGCGTAGCACCTAGGGCCTCGGGAGCGCGGCCTCTCCCGCGCCGGAGACGGGCGGGTTTGTCGCTGGCGGGGATTTTCCTTAATATTCCTTCTCCATCCGGCCTCCGGGGAACCTCATCTCTCCCGCAGCCGCGCGGGGGCGAGGCCGCGGAATCGCCTGGAAACCTTTCGATCGGAGGCTATTGCCCATGGCCCGGTTCCACTTCGGTTACCTCCTCCCCACCCGCGGCGTGGTCGTCCAGGCGAAGGGAGCGGGAGCGGACTGCCGCCCCATCTTCGACCTCGCCCGGAAGGCCGAGGCGCTGGGGCTGGATTCGGTCTGGCTCGGGGACAGCGTCCTGGCCAAGCCGCGCCTGGAGAGCTACACCACCTGGGCGGCCGTCCTGGCCTCCACGAAGCGGGTGAAGGTGGGGACGGCCGTCCTCCTGGCCGCTCTGCGCCACCCGGTGATGCTCGCCCAGGCGCTCAGCACCCTCGACTGCATGGCGCCCGGGCGCGTGCTCCCCGGCCTGGGCGTGGGGAGGCCGGACCTCAAGTTCGAGTTCGAGACCTTGGGAGTGCCCATCAACGAGCGCGCGCGCCGCTTCACCGAGACGGTGGAGATCCTCAAGCTCCTCCTCCGCGATCCCAAGGCGGACTACGAAGGGAGGCATTTCTCCTTCAAGGGCGTCGAGCTGGAACCCCGGCCCATGACTCCGGGCGGCCCGCCCATCTGGATATCGAGCAACCTCGTGGAATCGGGCCTGAAGCGCGTGGCGCGCCTGGCCGACGGCTGGATCACCAACTCCATCACGGCCGGCCTCTACCGGCAATGCTGGGAGAAGATTCTCGCCTACGCCGGCGAGGCGGGCCGCCGGGCCGAGGCGGAGCGGATGCCCCAGTGCCTCTACGTGACCATGAACATCAATCCGGACGCGAAGAAGGCCGAGCGAGAGTGCGGGGAGTTCCTCTCCAAGTACTACCACAAGACCTTCGAGGAAGTGCGCAAGCAGCTCCTCGTCGTGATGGGGGACGGGCCCCGGGTCGAGGCGGAGCTCCGGGGCTACATCGAGGCCGGTGCGACCGTCTTCGTCGTCCGCTTCGCCGGCGGCAGCCAGGAGGAACAGCTCGAGAACTTCGTCTCGGAGCTCCTCCCCCGGCTCAATTAACCTCGCCCTCCGCGCGTTTCGCGGACAGGGAGGCGCCGATGGTCATCGAGAGCGGAACGGGCGTCTCCAAGGAGGAGATAGAGGGCCGCCTCGCCCGGGCGCGGGAGCGCATGCGCTCCCAGGGGCTCGGCATCCTCCTCGTCATCGGCCGCTCCTTCTACGACCGGATGGGGAGCCTGGCCTATCTCACGAACCACTTCCCCCCCTTCCCGCCGGGCGCCTTCAGCGAGAAGGTCCGGGGCATGGGCCACGGGTTGCTCGTCCTGCCCCTCGAGGCGGAGCCCGTCCTCTTCGTCGATCACCGCAACTTCCGCCGGGAGATGGTCCACATCCCGGACGTGCGCCCCGAGAGCAACATTTCCCTCGCCTGCGCGAATCAGCTCAAGAGGCTCGGCGCGGAGAAAAGCCGGGTCGGCATCGCGGGCGAGGACATCATGCCCGCCACCATGTACCGGGACCTGACCGGGGCGCTGCCCGAAGCCAAATTCGAGAACGCGAACGAGCTGGTGGACGGCCTGCGGGCCTCCAAGAGCCCGGCCGAGGTGGATTACCTGCGGGGGGCGGCCCGCATCGTCGAGGCGGGCTACGCGGCCATCTTCGCGGCCATCCGGCCCGGCGCCCGCGAGAGCGACCTCTGCGCCGAGGGCCACGCGGCGGGGATGCGGGCGGGGGCGGACTTCGTGCGCTACGTGCGGGTGCACAGCGGCCCCTGGGCGAGCTGGGGCTCGCGCTGGCCCCAGGCCACCCAGCGCCGCCTGGAGCCGGGGGACGTCATCCGCTTCGACTACGTGGGGGCGTTCGAGGGCTACGGCTTCGACGTGAACCGGACGGCCGTCGTGCCCGGCAAGAAGCTCGATCCCAAGGTCGAGGCCATGATCGAGCTGTGCGCCGCGGCCACCGAGGCGGCAGTCGCCACGGTGCGGGCGGGCGCCAGCGCGGCGGACGTTCACCGCGCCGCTTCGCATTTCCTGGACCAGAACGCGGGGGGCGCGGGCCGGTATCTCTATCCGATGGCCGGGCACGGCATCGGCCTGGAGACGGTGGAAGCCCCTCTCATCCAGCCGGACAACGGCGCCCGCCTCGCGCCGGGGATGGTGCTCTGCGTCGAGCCCACCTTCAACCTGCCCGAGGTGGGGGGCGCCAACGTCGAGCAGATGGTGCTCGTCCAGGAGGGCGGATGCGAGGTGCTGACGAAGACCCCCACCCGCCCCTGGCGGAAATGAGGCCGAAGGCTCCTCCAGAGGAAGCCCGCCATGACGTTCGATGTCCTCGTCATCGGCGGGGGCCTGAACGGCCTCGCCTCCCTCAACCACCTCCGCCGCCTCGGCGTCCGCAGGCTGGGCCTCATCGAGCGCTTCCGCCTCGGCCATGACCGGGGCAGCTCCCACGGCCAGGCCCGCATCACCCGGAGCACCTACGCCTCCCCCCTGTACGCCCGCCTGATGCACCTCCTCCACGAGGAGGAATGGCCCCGCCTGGAGCGGGAGGCGGGGGAGCGGCTCGTCCATCCCTGCCCCGGCTGCTTCTTCGGCCCCCCCGGCGAGGCGCTGGAGAAATACAAGCGCGCCGTCCTCCAGGCGCAGGCCCGCGTGGAGTGGCTCACGCCCGCCGAGGGCCGCAGGCGCTTCCCCCAGTTCCGCTTCGAGGATGCCGAGGGCATTCTCCTCGACCACACCGCGGGGGTGGTCGCCGCCGACGACGCCATCGCGGCCTTGATCCGTCTCGCCCGCGGCGGCGGGGCCCAGATCATGGAGGAGACGGAGGTCCTCTCCATCGACGCCTCGCGCCAGCCCCTCGAAGTGGCGACGGAGCGGGGGGTGTTCCGCGCCGAGCGGCTCATCGTGACAGCGGGGGCGTGGGTGGGGCGGCTCCTGCCCTTTCTCCGGCCCCGCCTCAAGGCCGCCCGGCAGACCGTCGGATATTTCGAGCCGGCGGGCGCTCGGGCGGACTACGGGATCGGCCGGTTCCCGGTCTGGCTCTACATCGCGGACGGCGAGAACGGCCATTACTACGGCATGCCCGAGTTCGGCCGGCCCGGAATCAAGGCCGCCCGCCACCTCGCCCAGGGCATCGACGACAACCCGGACGCCGCCCCCGCGCATCCCGATCCCGCGCGCATTGAGGAGCTTTGGGGGTTCCTGCGCGCCCAGCTCGCCGCCGTCCCGCGCCGGCTCCTGGCGTGGGAGCACTGCCTTTACACGAACACCGAGACGGAGGATTTCATCCTGGACCTCCACCCCGGAAATCCGCTCGTCGCCGTCGGCGCGGGCTTCTCCGGGCACGGCTTCAAGTTCGGGCCATTCACGGGCCGGGTGCTGGCCGAGCTCGTCCTGCACGGCAAGACGTCCATCCCGGAGTTCGAGGAGGCGAGGGGCGAGTTTTCCATCCACCGGCCCCGATGAGGCCCGCCGGCGCGAGGACCGGCCGGTCGCTCGGACCGGTGCGAGAAGCGCCGCTTTGGGTTTGGAGGCCGATTTTGCTAAAATAATTTCTTCAGCTTCTGCTTCGCCCAGGTAACGCCAGGGAAACAATCCTCTGGTAATTTTGCTTATCTCCGACTCTTCCCCACGCGCTCCGGCGGACGGGAAGGAACGGTTCTTCCCCTCGGCTCGATGAGGCCCAGATGAAGAAGTTCCTCCATCCGGTCGCCCTGCTGGCCATCCTCTGGTCCCTTCTCCAGCTCTACTGGGCGGTGTTCGGGATGTCGCACGTTCTCCTCGTCCGGCCCATCCACCTGAGCTTCGCCCTGGCCCTCGTGTTCCTGACCACGCCGGCCTGGAAGGAGGCGAAGACAGGCGCCTGGGACTATGCCCTCGCCCTCACCGCCCTCGCCTCGGCCGGCATGTACGCGGCGGAGTGGGATTTTCTGAACAACCGCATCCGTGATGTGGACCCGGTGCCCCTGCGCTACCTCATCGCGGGCGTCCTGTACCTTCTCCTCACCCTCGAAGCCTCCCGGAGGTCCCTGGGCTGGGGGGTCACGTCGATCGCCCTGGCGGCCCTGGCCTATAACTTCCTCGGCCACTTCATCCCGGGCAACTTCGGCCACCGGTCCGTTCAGTTCGCCCCCTTCGTGGAGTTCCAGACGATGGGGGTGGAAGGGCTGTTCGGCGTCCCCCTGGGCGTGAGCGCCGAGGTGGTCTTTTACTTCGTGCTGTTCTCGGCGGCGCTGGAGATCTCGGGTGGGGGGCGCCTGTTCATCGACATGGCCGTGAGGCTCACGGGCCCCTACCGCGGCGGCCCCGCCAAGGCCGCGATCGTGAGCAGCGGCCTCATGGGCACCATCAGCGGGAGCGCCACCGCCAACGTGGTGGGGACGGGGGTGTTCACCATCCCCCTCATGAAGCGGCTCGGCTTCGCGCCGCATTACGCGGGCGCGGTCGAGGCGGTCGCCTCCACGGGCGGGCAGATCATGCCCCCCATCATGGGCGCCGCCGCGTTCATCCTCGCCGACATGACGGGAATCCCCTACCTGAGTGTGGCCGCCGCCGCGGCCATCCCCGCCGTCATCTACTATCTTTCCCTCTTCTTCATGGTGGACCTCGAGGCGCGGAAGAGGGGGCTTGCCGGGATGCGCCGGAGCGAGCTACCCCTGCTGCGCGGAATCCTTCTCGAGCGCGGGCTGCTCTTGCTCCCCATCATCTTGATCGTGGGCTATATGGTGGCGGGCTACACCCTGATGTGGTCGGCGACCTCGGCGGCGATCGGGGTGGTGGTTCTGAGCTGGGTGCGCCGCGCCACCCGGATGGGACCCGTCAAGATCATCGAAACCCTCGAATCCGCCGCCCGGATGGCCATTCCCGTCGCCATTCCCTGCGCGGTGGCCGGAATCATCGTCGGAGTGCTCGTGGACACCGGCCTGGGGCTCAAGTTCTCGGGCCTCATCGTGGACGTCGCGGCCGGCCGGCTCCTGCCGGCGCTCCTCCTGGTGATGGTCGCCTGCATCATCATGGGCATGGGCATGCCCACCTCGGCGGCCTACATCATGGCGGCCACCCTCATGGGGCCGGCGTTCGAGAAGATGGGGCTCCTCCCCATCGCGGGACACTTGTTCATCTTCTACTTCGCGATTCTCTCCATGGTGACCCCTCCCGTGGCGCTCGCCTCCTACGTCGCGGCGGGGATCGCGGACTCGGGCCTCTCGGAGACCGGCTGGAAGGCCTTCCAGCTCTCCTTCGCGGCCTTCCTCGTCCCCTTCGCTTTCGCCTACAATCCGGCCATGCTGCTCGAGGGTCCGCTGACCGAGACACTGTGGGTGACCGCCACCTGCGCTTTGGGGGTGTTCGCCTTGGCCGCCGCCGTGACCGGCTATCTGGCCGGCCCGGCGGCCGGGTGGGAGCGCGCGGCTTTCCTGGCGGGCGCGATCGGGCTAATCGTCCCGGAGAAGACGACCGACTTGCTGGGGCTGGCGCTGCTCCTGTTGAGCGGCTGGATCCACGTCCACCGCGTCAGGCGGGCCGCCCCGGCGGGACACCGGATGGAACATCCCAAGGCGGCTCCCGCGCAGGAGCCGAGGTGAAGAATCCCGCCGCCGGCTCCGGCGGGAGGCTATGGCCACGGCCCGGCCGCGCCGGTTGCCGGGCCGGGCGGAACACCCATTCAGGAGGGGTTGTCGTCATGACGCAAAAAGCATGGAAGCGCCTTTTCGTGCTCCTGGCGGTTCTCGCTCTCTGCCTCGCCGGCTCCGGCCGATCGGAAGCCGCCAAGCGCATCCAGCTCGGGAGCTGGAACCCGGGGAGCGGCTGGTACATCTACGCCGCGGCGATGGCGAACATCATCAACAACGCCAACGTGGGAGTTCAGATGGACGCGCTCGCGAAGGGCGGCGCCATCGGAAATCCCATCAACGTGAGCGAAGGCAAGTATGACGCCGCCCTCACCTTCAGCATCGCGGCCAACTGGGCCTATCAGGGGAAGGTGGCCTACAAGAAGGCCTACAAGAACCTTCGGGGCCTCATCGGCGGAATGGACGAGTACTACCTCGGAATCGTCACGACCAATCCGAAGGTGCAGAAGATCAGCGACATCAAGGACAAGAAGATTCCCGTCCACTACGTGACCGTCCCCCGCGGGGGCCTAGGCCAATGGGCCACGGAGGCCATGCTCGAAGCCCACGGCATCAAGTTCGACGACATCAAGAAGTGGGGGGGCTCGGTCACCCACACCGGCTTCAACGTCATCACGAGCCGGATCAAGGACGGCCAGGCCGACATGTTCAGCCACACCGTCAACCCCGGGCACCCGTCCCTGACCCAGATTGCCATCGAGAAGAAGGGCCAGCTCCGCTTCCTCGGCGTCAACGACTCCGTGCGGAACCAGCTCATGAAGATCGGCTTCCTCAAGGAGACCATGCCCGCCAACACCTTCCCCGGGCAGACCCAGCCGCTCCCCACCTTCGGCTTCACGACATCCATGAACGTCGCGGCCTCGATGGACAACGAGACCGCCTACATCATCGTCAAGACGCTCATCGATCGAATCGGCGAGCTGCGGGCTTCCCACAAGGGGCTGAAGACCTTCAAGCCCGAGAAGACGGCCTGGCAAGAGGACCAGATGGGAACCCCCATCCACCCGGGCGCCGCGCGATACTACAAGGAAAAGGGCTGGCTGAAGTAGCCCCGGCGGAAGCCCGGCCTCCCCGCCCCGGGGCGGGGAGGCCGGGCGACTTTCCCTCACAGGAGGCGAGATGGGCTACCGGTTCGTGGATCTGACCCTGGTCATGGATCCGAAAGACACCTACGTCCAATTCCCCCGCGACGAGATTTACGGCAAGCCCGCGCCAGGCACCACCATCACGCCCATCGCCACCCTGGACGTGGATCACATCGCCAACTTCCGGTTCGAGACCACCACCCAGAGCTACACCCATTACGACGCTCCCGCGCACTTCTACCACGACGGCCTGAAGAACCACGAGGTGCCGCTCGACCATCTCTGCGGGGAGGCGTGCGTCATCAAGATACCGGGCAAGGGGCCGTCGGACACGGTGTCGGCGAAGGACCTCGAGGCGGCGGGGGTCGGGGTGCGGCCGGGGGACATCGCCATCGTGAGCACGGAGTGGACCGACCGCGCCTGGGGCTCGCGCGATTTCTGGGAGCACATGATCTACCTCACCACCGACGCCGCCGACTGGCTCATCGGGAAGGGCATCAAGGCCCTCGTGCAGGACTTCATGACCTGCGACTCGCCTCTCTACCCCCCTCCCGAGCGGAAATGGCCGGCGCCCGACTGGAGCCCCAATCACATCAAGTTCCTGAGCCGCGGGATCTGCCTCATCGAGTGGTGCACCAACATCGGCGCCATCCGGAAGGAGCGGGTCCTGCTCGTGACCGGGGCGCTCAAGCTCAAGGACACCGAGGGCGCGCCCGCCCGGGTGATCGCCATCGAGGAAGTCGAGGGCTCTCCCTCGCGCGAAGGCCTTCCCCCCCTTCCCCCGCTCGAGAATCCCTACAAGGACCGGGGCGCCTGGGCGAAGGGCGGCGGCGCGCGGCGCGCCGCGGGGGCGTGAGCATGGCCGATCAGAGCCTGCGCGGCTTCCTCCGCATGGTGGAGCGGGATTTCCCGGAGGAATTCATCCGCATCCGGGAGCCGGTGAGCCGGAGGCTGGACATCACCTCCACCGTGTTCGAGTTCGAGCGCGCGGGGCGCCAGCCGGTGCTCGTGTTCGACCGCGTGGAGGGCTTCGACATCCCCGTCGTCACCAACATCGCCGCGAACCGCCGGCTCCTCGCGGCGGCCCTCGGCGTGAAGCCGGACGCGCTCCCGGCGGCCTACCGCGAGCGGTGCCAGAACTACATTCCGGTCGAGGTGGTGCCCGACGCCCCCTGGAAGGCGGTGGTCCTCGAAGGGGACGAGGTGGACCTGACCCGACTGCCCATTCCCATCCATTTCGAGGTGGACGCCGCGCCCTACATCACGGCCGGGCAGCTCGTGGCCCGGGATCCGGAGACCGGGGTCGACACCACGGGCTTCCACCGGCTCATGCTGAAGGGCAAGAACCGCCTGGGGCTCTCTCTTCACTCCCGCCGCCGCATGTACGAGTTCCACCGGCGGGCGGAGAGCCGGGGGGAGCCGCTGCCGGCCGCCATCACTCTCGGCATCCATCCCATCCACTACATGGGCTCGATGGCCTACCACTACCCACCCGGCGTCCGGAAGTACGAGATCATCGGCGCCCTCTTCGGCGAGCCCTACCGCGTCTCTCCCTGCGGAATCCCGGGGATCGAGGTCCCCGAGGGGGCCGAGATCGTCCTCGAGGGCGAGATATTGAACGAGGTGCGGGAGCCCGAGGGCCCCTTCAGCGAGTTCACCGGCTACGCCTCCTACCGCAGCACCGAGAACGTCTTCGTGGTCAAACGCATCCAGATGCGCAAGGACGCCATGTTCCACAGCGTGGCCTCCGGCATGTCGGGGGACCATCTCCTCGTCTCGACGGTGAGCCGGGAGGCCGAGATCCTGAACACCCTGCGGCGGAACATGCCGAACGTGCGGTCGGTCCACGTCCCCCTCATCACGGCGGGGGCGCTCATGGCCGTCATCTCGATGAAAAAGACGGCCGAGGGCCAGCCCCAGCAGGCCATCATGGCCGCCCTGGGGACGGAGTTCTACTGCAAGTGCGTCATCGTGGTGGACGAGGACGTGGACATCTTCAACCTGTCGGACGTGATGTGGGCCGTCATCACCCGCACCCGGGCGGAGAAGGACATCATCTTCATCCCCGGCGCGATGGGCGCCATCCTCGACCCGACGTCCGACCCCGAGACCCACACCCTTACCAAGGTCGGGATCGACGCCACCAAGCCGGCGGGCCGGGACTTCGCCGAGCGGCTCACCATCTCCGAGGAGCAGCGCGCCCGGGTCCAGCGGATCCTGGAGGGCACCGGGGTGCGCTTCTAGGGTGTGCAATCCAGACACGTTGTTCCCTCCCGGAGGGGCCGGTTTTCTCACACTCTCCCCTTGGGAGAGGGCGGAACATCCAAGCGGCAGGCCGCTTGGGTGCTCCGGGTGAGGGATGATTCTCGGCGGCGTAGCCTCCCCTCACCCCTTCCCCTCTCCCGGAGGGAGAGGGGGGCAAAGCCCAGCGAACGTCTGTTGAGGAAGGGTGCCCCTGTGAACGACTTGCTTAGACTTCACTTCTAGGGAAGGAGCGGGGCCATGCCTGAGCGGAAGGTGAAGCTGTGGGTCCTCCTCCCCACCCGGGGGGTGCTGCTCTGGAACAGGGGAGTGCCCGAGGTGGGACCCATCGTGGATCTGGCCGTCCGGGCGGAGGAGCTGGGCTACGACTCCGTCTTCGTGGGGGATTCCGTCCTCGCCAAGCCCCGGCTCGAGGCTCTCTCCGTTCTCTCGGCTCTGGCGGTCAAGACCCGGCGGGTGAAGCTGGGGACCGCCGTCTTCCTCCCCTGCCTCCGGAACCCGGTGTTCCTCGCCTATCAGGTGGCGACGCTCGACGTGATCAGCGGCGGCCGGGTCATCCTGGGGGTGGGCATCGGCCCCCCCAAGCCCCAGGAGTGCGAGCACGAGTTCGAGACCCTGGGGGTGCCCTTCCGCAAGCGGATGTTCTACCTCCAGGAGCACATGACCCTCATGCGGAGGCTCTGGAGCGAGGACCACATCACCTTCGAGGGGAAGTACTACCGGTGCAAGGACGTGACCCTGGAGCCCAAGCCCATCCAGCGGGTTGTCCCGATGTGGATTGCCTCGGCCACGGTGGAGACGGCCTGGCGGCGCGTCGCCCGCTTCGGGGACGGCTGGTTCCCCAACCGGGTGACGCCGGAGGAGTTCCGGGCCACCTGGGCCAAGATCGAGGCCGAGGCGCGCTCCCTCGGGCGCGACCCGGGCGTCCCTGCCTGGTACATGACCACCTGCCTCGACGACAGCAAGGAGAAGGCGATGAAGAACGGGGAGGAGTTCCTCCTCGCCTACTACTACACCCCCTTCTGGGGGGACAGCATCGAGAAGTGGGGGGTGTACGGCACGGCGGAGGACCTGACCCGCCGCATCAACGCCTTCATCGAGGCGGGCGCCCGGCACATCTCGCTCCGCTTCACCCATAAGGACCAGATGGGCCAGCTCGAGCGGTTCACCAGGGAAGTCCTGCCGAATCTGAAGCTGGATTGAAAAGAGCCCGCCTCCGTTAGTCCTTCAGCCAGGCATCGAGGTCGATCTCCTCCGCCCCCGGGATGCGGAGGGAGCGGAAGCTCGTCTCCAGGGTCCCGAGGGGGACGGTGGCGTCCATCCCCATCTTGGCGGTCACCCCCTCGTGCGCGGAGGGGTCCAGCCGGCTCCCCCAGGCCCCGGGTACGACGACCAGGTCCTTGTCCGCCTGGAAGCGCGTGGCCAGGGCCCAGTCCACCATGGCGGGGTCGTGGGGGTCGATGTCCCGGTCCACGGCGATGGCGTGCTTGACGTCGTAGTGGGCGGCCAGGGCGGCCAGGAGGGCGCTCTTGGGCTCCCCCTCGTTCCGCTTGTCCAGCTGGACCACGCAGTGGTAGCGCCCGGCGCCCGAGAGAGGGAGCGCCACGTCGGTCACCGAGGGCACCGCCCGCTGCAGGTCCCGGAGGAGCCCCGCCTCGCGCGGCACCGCCCCCATGAGCAGGTGGTCCCGGCCCGCGGGCAGGATGGAGTAGAAGAGGGCCCCCTCCCGCATCGAGACGGCCCGCACCCGCAGCACCTCGCGCTCCCCGGCCGGGCTGTAGTAGCGGGGGAACTCCCCGAAGGGCCCCTCCCGGCGGCGCTCCCCAGCCGGGATCTCCCCCTCGATGACGATCTCCGCCTGGGCCGGCACTGGGATGCCCGACCACGGGGCCGGGACCACCTCGACCGCCTCCCCGCACAGGCCCCCGGCGATCTCCAGTTCGTCCTCCCCTGGGGAGAGAACCAGCTGGCTCGCCACCAGGAGAAGGGGATCGAGCCCCACCGCCACCGCCACCTTGAGCGCCTCGCCCCGCTCCCCGGCCCGGCGGATCATCCCCTTCAGGTGGCGTGGGAGGACGAGGAGGCCGAAGAGGTCCCTTTCAAGGCAGTGCATCCGGTGGATGGAGACGTTGCCCGCCCCGGTGTCCGGGTCGCGGGCGAAGAAGACGCCGGCCGAGATGTAGGGGCCGCCGTCCATCTCGTGATAGGTGGGGAGGGGGAGCGACTTCCTCACGTCGATGCCCCGCGTCTGGACGTTCCGCAGGAAGGGCGCATCGGCGGCGGGGCGGGGCGGGATGCGGACCTCCTGGCGCCGCTGGAGCTCGGGGAGGAGCCGGCCAGGCGGGACGCCCATCGCCTCGGCGTACCACTCCCGGCGGGCGCAGATGTTCGCCAGGACCGGCATGGGCGGGCCGTCCGTCGCCTCGAACAGCACGGCCCGCTCGCCGTCCAGCCTCTGGGAGAGGGCCGCCATCTCGTGGCGCAGGCTGACCCGCTTCCGCACCCGGAGGAGGCGGCCGGACGCGTCCAGCCGCTCCAGCCAGTCGCGGAGGCCGCGGACGGGCGTCATTTGACGCCGCCCTCGGACTTCGCCGCCTCGATGGCCTCCAGCACCCGCTCGGGCGTGAAGGGAAGGGTGCGGATGCGGGCGCCGGTGGCGTGGAAGATGGCGTTGGCGATGGCCGCCGCGGTGGGGTTGATCGCCGTCTCCGCGAGGCCCTTGGCCCCGTAGGGGCCGTGCGGGTCGATGGTCTCGAAGAACTGGTGCTCGACGGGCGGCGCGTCCAGGGAGGTGGCGATCAGGTAGTCGTGGAAGTTGGCCCCCCGGATGCGGCCGTCCCGGGGGGAGAGCCCCTCCATCAGGCAGAAGCTCATGGCCTGCACCGCTCCCCCCTCCACCTGGCCCTCGGAGCCCAACCGGTTGATGACCCGCCCGGGATCATGCCCCGCCGTCACCCGCAGCACCGTCACGATGCCGGTCTCGAGGTCCACCTCGACCTCGGCGGCGTGGGTGGCGAAGGAGTAGGTGGTGGAGGGGTTGCCGTACTTCTTCTTGTCCAGGACCTCCCCTCCGGCGAGCCAGGTGCCCCTTCCCTGGATCAAGCCCCCCGCCGCCTGCACCACCTCCTTCACGGTGGTCCGCCGGCCGGGGAACCCCTTGACGGCGATCTCCCGGCCCTCGACCGCGAGCTGCTCGGGCGCCGCCTCGAGCACCTCGCCCGCCGCCGCCAGCAGCGCCTGGCGGGCGTCCGCCGCCGCGATCTTGACGGCATTCCCGCCGATGAGGGTGATCCGGCTCGCGAAGGCCCCGAAGCCGAAGGGCATGCATCCCGTGTCGGTCGGGGGGACGTCGAAGTCCTCGACGGGGAGCCCCAGCTCCTCGGCGGCGATGTAGGCCATGACGCTCGCGGAGCCCTGCCCCAGGTCGGACTCCCCGGTCCATATCTCGACCTTTCCGTCCTCCTTGATGCGGACGATCCCGCTTGAGGGCTCGGTGTCGTCCGGCCCGAGCTCGACAGCGAACCCCTTGTTGCCCGAGACGTGGATGGTGCTCGCCATCCCCACCCCCCGGCCCCGCCCGCCCCGCTTCCGCTTCTCCGCCCAGCCGATGGCCCCGGCGGCGTAGCGGGCGGCGTCGGCCACTCCGCAGCTCGCGATCTTCCAGCCGTGGAGGGTGACGTCCCCTTTCTCGACATAGTTCCGGAGCCGCAGCTCGAGGGGGTCCATTCCCAGGCCCGCGGCCACGTTGTCGAGATGGCTCTCCCAGGCGAAGGTGGCCTGGACGTTGCCGAAGCCGCGCATCTGGCCCGAGGGGCAGACGTTCGTGTAGACGAGCCGCGCGTCGATGTCCACGGCGGGGGTGCGGTAGAGGTTGTCCGTCCGCAGCGCGACCGAGCTCATGATGGCCGGGGAGAGGGAGCTGTACGCCCCGTTCTCGGCCACGATCTCGACCCGCTTGGCGAGCAGCTTCCCGTCCTCGCGGAAGGCGGACTGGAGGCGGAAGTGGACCGGCATGCGCGGGCGCATGCTGATCAAATCCTCGCCCAGGGAAAGGAGGAAGCTCACCGGCTTCCCGGCCGCCCGGCTGAGCATGGCCGCGAGGAGGGCGGCTTTCACGTCGAGTTTCCCGCCGAAGGCGCCGCCGGGTTTGGTCTGGATCACGCGGAACTTCTCCGGCGCGATGCCCATGACGGGGGATAGCATGAAGGTGCGGATGACGAACACCGACTGCAAGCAGCCCCATACGGTGATCTCATCGCCGGGGCGCCACTCCGCGGCGCAACCCGTCGGCTCGATGTAGGCCTGGTGGGCGAGATGGGTGTGGAACTCGTCCTCGAAGCGGGCGTCCGCCGCCTCGAAGGCGGCATCCACCTCTCCCCGGGCGACGTGGAACTGGCTGGCGATGTTCCCGGGAATCGCCTCGTGGACGAGCGGAGCGCCCCTGCTGAGCGCGGCGAAGGGGTCCGTGACGGCCGGCAGGGGCTCGTACTCGACCTGGATGAGAGAAAGAGCCTCGCGGGCGGTGTCCTCGTCCACGGCGGCCACGGCGGCCACCTCATCCCCGATGTAGCGGACTTTCTCCCGGCAGAAGGCCGTCTCGTCCTTGTGGTTGATGCCGAAGCGGGCAGCTGGGGTGTTCTCCCGGGAGAGGACGGCGTGGACCCCCGGCAGGTGCTCCGCCTTGGAGGCGTCCACCCGGAGGATGCGAGCGTGGGGATGGGGGCTCCGCAGCGCCATGCCCGTCAGCATCCCGGGCAGGCGGAGGTCGGCGGCGAACTGGGTCGCCCCGGTCGCCTTCTCCACGCCGTCCACGAAGGGAAGGCGGGCGCCCACCACCCGCGTCTCGACCCGCTCCGTCATTCGCGCATCTCCTCGGCGGCGGCCGCGATCGCCTCGAATAGCTTCTGGTAGCCCGTGCAGCGGCACAGGTTCCCCGCCAGCCCCCGCCGGATGTCCTCGAACGACGGCGAGGGATTCCTGTCCAGGAGGGCCTTGGCCGCCACCACGATCCCCGGGGTGCAGAAGCCGCACTGCACCCCGCCCTTCTCCACGATCTGGCGCTGGATGGGGTGGAGGTTCGCCTCCGTTCCGATCCCGCGAACCGTGACAATCTCGCAGCCATCCGCCTGGGCGGCGAAAACCAGGCAGGCATTCACCGCCTCCCCGTCCAGGAGAACGGCGCAGGCCCCGCAGTCCCCCGCCTCGCAGCTCGTCTTCACCTCCACATGGCCCAGGTCGCGGAGAACGCGCAGGAGGGTGTCCTGCCCCCGGACGGAGGCCCGCCGGGCCTCCCCGTTCACCCGGAACGTGACTTCATACCTCTCCACCGGATGCTCTCCCCATGCCCGCTATCGCTCCGGAAGGCCCGCCGCCCGCCGCAGCAGGCGCCGGACCAGCACCTCGCACATGCGCTTGCGGTATTGGGCGGAGGCGCGCACGTCGTCGATGGGCCGGGCCTCCTCCCGGGCGGCGGCCGCGGCGACCCCGATTTCGGCTTCCCCCAGCGCCCGGCCCCGCAGCGCGGCCTCGGCCGCCGCGGAGCGGTAGGGGACGGGCGCCACCGCCCCCATGCCGATGCCCGCCTGGCGGCAGGTTTCCCCTTCCATCCAGAGCGCCACGGCCGCGCTCACCACCGAGATGGCCATCGCGCGCCGGAGCTGGAGCTTTTCATAGGCCGAGCGCCCGCTCGGCCCGAGGGGCCGGAGGGACACGGCGCAGAGAAGCTCCCCGGGCCGGATGGCCGTCTTGCGGTAGCCGAGGAAGAAGTCCTGCAGGAGCACCCGCCGGCCGCCCTGGGCGGACCGGAGCTCGGCCTCGCCGTCTTGGGCCAGGAGGGGCGGGGCCAGGTCGGCCGCCGGGGAGGCGTCGAGCAGGTTGCCCCCGATCGTCGCTCGGTTGCGGACCAGGGGGCCCGCGAACTCGAAGGCGCTCGCGCAGAGCGGCGGAGCCTCGCGGCGGATGAGTTCGGACTCGAGCAGATCGGTGACCGTCGTCAGCGCGCCGATCCGGAGGCGCCCCTCCCGCTCCTCGATGAAGCGGAGCTCCCGCAGCCGGCTGATGTCCACCGCGACGGCGGCGCTCCTGCGGCCGAAGAGGATGTCCGGCACCAGGTTCGTGCCCCCGGCCACGAAGGCCGCGCCGGGGGCCTGGGCCGCCTGGAGGGCCTCCTCGACAGAAGAAGCGCGGACGTAATCCACCTCGGACGATCCTTTCCTTCCGGACGCCTCGCGGCAGGCGGCCTGCGCCCACGGGCCTAGCGGACGATCTCCCAGCCCGCCGAGTACCGATCCAGCTCGGCCGCGCTGTAGGGGTCCACCTCGTGATCCCGCTCGGGGATCTCGACGTGCTTCTCCTCCCCGCAGAGCGCGGTGGTGAAATAACGCTGGCCGGTGTCGTTGATGTTCGTGACGATGTGCCGGAGCTCCGGGTGGGCGCGGGCGGCCTTGATGGCGGCGGCCACGTTGCAGCCCGAAGATATGCCGCAGAAGATCCCCTCCTCGCGGGCGAGGCGCCGCGCCATGTCCAGGGACTCCTGCGTCGTGGTGGTCACGATCCCGCTCAGGAGAGAGAGGTCCAGCGCGCGCGGCACGAACCCGTCCCCGATGCCCTCGATGCCGTGCGGGCCCCAGCCACGGCGGCTGAGCAGCGGGCACTCCTCGGGCTCGACCGCGAAGAGAAGCACTCTGGGATTCCGTTCCCGGACGTACTTCCCCACTCCGCTCACCCAGCCTCCCGTCCCTTGGGAAGCCACCACGGCGTCCACCCGGCCGTCGAGCTGCTCCCAGAGCTCCGGTCCCGTGGTCAGGTAGTGCGCCTCGTTGTTGTCGAGGTTGTCGAACTGGGCGGGGACCCAGTACTCGTCCGTGTTCGAGGCGCGGATCTCCTGGAGCTTCTCGAGCGAGAGGTCCACGTCACTCTCCCCGCCCGGAGTGAAAACGAGCTCCGCCCCGTAGGCCCGCATGAGCTTCTTCCGCTCGTCGCTCATGCCCTCGGGCATCACCACCACGCAGGGGTACCCCTTCACCGCCGCCACGAAGGCGCAGGCGATGCCCGCGTTCCCCGTCGAGCACTCCAGCAGGGTCATGCCGGGGCGGAGCTCCCCGCGCTCCTCGGCCTTGGTGATCATGTTGTAGTAGATGCGGTCCTTCAGGCTGCCCGAGGGGGAGTACCACTCGATCTTGGCGAAGATCGAGGGGCCGAGGCCCTCCGCCACGCGCCCGAGGCGGACGAGCGGCGTCCCGCCGATGGTGTCGAACATGTTCTCGCTGTACCGCCGGAACGAGTCCCACGGCCTGCGCTTCAGCCCCACCGTCAGCCTCCTCCCCCCGGCGGTCATCCTTTGAGGCGGGGGATGATCTCCTTCGCCACCATCTCGACCTGCTCCATCTCGTACTTATAAGGGACGAAGATGATTCGGTCGACGCCCGTCGCCACGTGCGCCCGGAGCTGCCGCACGCATTCGTCCACCGTCCCCATGACGGCGCTCGCGGCGGTGGACTCGCTCCAGTCGGCGTAGTCCCACTCCGTGCGGAGCCATTCGTTCATCGGCCCCTCCACCTCGGCCCGGGATTTTCCGATCATGATGGGGAGCTGATTCGTGCTTTCGAGGGCGTCCGGGTCCCTGCCCGCCTCGCGGGCGAACTTTCGGACCTTCTCCCACGACTTCGTGAAGCTCTCGGGGGTATAGAAGTAGGTCAGCCAGCCGTCGCCCTTCGTGCCCGCCCGCTTGAGCACCCGGTCCACGTAGCCCCCGATGAGCATCTTGGGCCGGGGCCGCTGGGCGGGCTTGGGGAACATCACCGAGTTGCGCAGGTTGTGGGGCGGGAGCTCTGCCCGCACCATGTCCTCCTGCCAGAGCCGGGTCATGATCTCGAGGTTCTGGTCCATGATGGCCCCGCGTTTCTCGAAGGGCACCCCGACGGCGTCGAACTCGCGCTTGTACCAGCCGGAGGCCAAGCCGAGGATGAGACGGCCGTTCGAGATGAGGTCGATGCTCGAGAGCTGCTTCGCCAGCACGACCGGGTTGCGCAGGGGGAGCACCAGCACCCCCGTGCCCAGCTTGATCCGGCTCGTCCGGGCGGCCACGGCGGTGAGCAGGGAGAGCGACTCGATGATCGGGAAGTGCGGCTCCACGCCGAGGAGGATATGATCCCATACCCACACCGACTCGAACCCCAGCTCCTCCATCCGGACGCCGTACTCGATGAGCTTCCGGGCGTCGGGTAGCTGGGGAAAGGCGGTGAAGTTCCGCATGGCGATTCCGTATTCCACGCCGCGCCCGGGCATTGGGCCTCCTTGCCGTTATTCCGCGCCACACCAATCGCAGATCGAGAGGACGAGGGTCTTGGTGGCGTCGATCAGGTCGTCCACGGCCACCCATTCGTTGTTGGCGTGCATCTGCGTGGTGGGCCCTGGGCCGAAGATGACGGTCGGGATCTTGCCGACTCCGCTGAGGAAACGGATGTCCGCCGCGCCCTGCCGGCCCGAGATCTCGGGCTCCTGGCCGGTGACCTCCCTGTAGCTCCGGGCTACGGTGCGGACGATGGGGTGGTCCGGCGGGATGGCCGCCGCCTCGGCGTAGTAGCCGACGAAGTGCACCTCGGGAGGATGATTCTTCATCCAGGGGTCGGCCTGAGCGGCCCGGGCGACCTGATCCACGAGGCTCCGTTTGGCGGCGGCGTGGTCCTCCCCAGGGACCGTGGCCATGCTCCCCTTGAGGAGGCAGGTGTCGGGGAAAGCGCTGGGGAAGCTCCCGGCCTCGAAGGAGCCGATCATGCAGGGGATGGCGTCGATGATCTTGGGATAGAGAGGGTGGGAGACGGTCTCGAGGCGTTTCTTCTCCAGATCGGCCACCGCCTGGACGATCTTGTAGCCCAACTCGATGGCGTTGACGCCCTCGTAGCGGCGCTGGATGCCGGCGGGCTTGCCCTTGATGCGGACCTCGAACCAGATCCGCCCGATGCTGCCGGGCTGGACGGCGTTGCCGCTCGTCTCGCAGCAGATGCCGGCGTCCGCCCGGTAGCCACGCAGGATGGTGTCCAGGGTGCCGTGGCCGCTCAGTTCCTCGTCCACCACGATATCGAGAATCACGTCCCCCTTGGGCCGGAGCCCTGACGCGATGAAGCACTCGGCGGCGGCGATGATGGCGGCCACCCCGCTCTTCATGTCCGAGGCGCCCCGGCCGTAGAGCCGGCCGTCCACGATCTCGGCCCCCAGGGGATCGTGGTCCCAGGCCTCGCGGGGGCCGTTGGGGACGGTGTCGGTGTGCCCGTTCAGGAGGAGGGATTTTCCCCCGCCCGTTCCCTTGATGACTCCAACCACGTTGGGCCTTCCCTCGTAGCCGCGGGTGACGGGGACGTACTCGGGGTGCTTCTTGAGGGCCTCCCAGTCCGGCTCCCAGACGTCGACCTTCAACCCCATCGCGCGCAGGCGGTCCGCCACGAAGCGCTGGACCTCGCCCTCCTCCCCCGTCACGCTCGGGATGCGGACGAGCGCCTGGAGGAGCTCGACGATGCGGCCGCGCCGCGCGTCCACCTCGGCCAGGAGCCTCCGCTTCGCTTCCGCGCTCATGTCCTCTCCGCGGCGGTCAAGCGGTGTAGACGCCATCGGGGTCGAGGCGGCGGAGGGCGGCCAGCTCCTCCGCCGTCGGAGGATTGGTGAACCCCGCATCGGGACCGACCGGCAGCTCGAATCCCGTGTTCGCCTGGACCTGATCCGGCGTCACGCCCGGGTGGAGGGCCTCCACCTTCATCCGGCCCGTCTTCTCGTCGAAGTCCAGCAGGGCCAGGTCGGTCACGACCTTGTACATCCCGCCCGCGATGAGGCCGGAGTCCTTCCGGCTGGTGCCTCCCCGGAGGGAGCCCGGGCTGGTGATGAAATCCACCTTCTCGACGAAGCGGCGCTTCTCCTGGGGCATCGCCACGATCATCTTGGCCAGGCTCGCGATGTCGTTCCCGCCGCCCGTGCCCGGGAGCCGCACCTGCGGATCGTCCGCCGGGCCGATGAAGGAGCTGTTCAGGTTGCCGAACTGGTCAATCTGCGCCCCGCCCATGAAGCCCACGTCCACGTAGCCCCGCTGGAGAAGAAGGAGCACCTCGGTGATGCCCACCAGCATGTTCGCCCGGCGGGTGCAGCGCTGCTCGTTGGTGGTGGGGGGAAGCTGGCCCGGCACGATGTGCGGTCCGATGGTGCCCCCCTCGAAGAGGATGGTGAGGCCTGGGGCGTGCAGGCGCTGGGCCAGCGTCGCGGCCAGGAGGGGGATGCCGACTCCGGCGAAGACCACCTGGCCCTCCTCCAGGAGGCGGGCGCTCATCACGCACAGGAGTTCGGAGGCGGTGTAGGGCTTCACCTCAGTCGGCATAGATGCTCCTCCCCCGCCGCGTGGCGTCGAGCAGCGGCTCGAGCCCCACGAGGTTCAGGTACTCGGTCCAATTCTTGGGACCGTAGTAGAACCGGTCGAGGTATTCCTTCACGCCCTTCTCGGGGTCCTTGCGGGTGAGCTCGGCGTAGAAGTCCATGTGGGTGAAGAGGGGCTCGTAGGCGCCGAAGCACTCGTGGGGGGCGCACCCGTAGGGCGCCTCCACCACGGCGTCCACCGCGAAAAAGGGGATCTTGGTCTGGTCCGGGGCGCGGCGGATCTGGTCGTTCGAGACGATGCGCTCCGCGGTGATGATCACCCGGTTGGCCGCCATAGCGATGTCGGTGTCCATGAAGAGCAGCCCGTCGATCTGGGCGTTGCCGTAGGGGTCGCACCGCTGAACGTGGATGAGAGCCACGTCCGGGTTGAGCGCGGGGACGAGCAGGAGCTTTTCCCCGGTGAAGGGGCAGGTCATCTCGCGCAGGTCCGGGAGCCTGCCGGCCACGTCCGAGCCCATCATGGAGCGCATCGGCATGAAGGGGATGCCCATGGCGCCCGCCCGGTAGCGCAGCCCGATGGACATGTGGCTCCACTCCTCGAACCGGGCCCGCTTGCTCTCGGTGTAGGCGCGCATCACCCGGGAGACGCCCCAGACGATGCCCTGGCTGAACCAGCTCGTGAGGATGTGGCGGCTGGCGCCCGAGGCGAAGAGGAGGTCGCCCTCGGTCGAGACGATGCTCCGCGAGACGGCGAGATCCTTCCGACCCGCCCGGATGAGGGCCCAGATCATCGCCATGGGGGTGCGGGAGGCGGTCGAGCCCCCCAGGGCGACGTGCTCCCCATCCCGGACGAGGGCGGCGGCCTCCTCGAGGGACATGACCTTCTCGCGGAGGCTGCGGTCCCGGGCCTGGGTCCGCCGGCGAAGCTCGAGGTAGGGGATGGTCACGCGAAACCTCGCTGGGCCGGAGCGGAAAATTCCGCCGAAAGCGGTCTATTGCTGGGAAGAAGTCCGGCGCAAGGATATCGTAATCAGGCCCGGATGAATGCACAATGGCAGAAAAAACAAGGGCAATCATTGATTTCCATAATAAATCGAGAAATAATGTCTAGGCAGAGGGCCGAGCAGGAAAGTAGATAACTATTTGTTTTTAAAAGTTTACTAGGAAAACGTTGAATGCTGAACCTGAGGCAGCTCGAGTACTTCTATTACGTTTCGAAATATGGCGGGTTTACCCAGGCCGCCCGGCGGCTTCCTTTTTCCATCCAGCAGCCGGCGTTGAGCGTGAAGGTGAAGGCGCTCGAGGAGAACTTGGGGGTCAAGCTGTACCAAGTCATCGGCCGCCGGTTCCGGCTCACCCCCGCCGGGGAGCAGCTCTACGGCGCCATCGTCCCCTTTTTCGAGTCCCTCGACGGGCTCGAACGGCACCTCAAGGGCGAGGAGCGGGGGCGGCTGATCATCGCCGAGGCGGCTCCCATGCTCATCCTGAAGGACCGCCGGGATGTATTCTCGCTCTTTCGGGCGCGCCATCCGGGGGTCCAGCTCTCCATCCTGGAGCGGCCTTGGGCCACCCTCCTGAACGGCGTGCTCGAGGGGGAGGTGGACATCGCCTTCGGCTCGGCTCCCGAGCTCCGCGGCGGCATCTCCTTCGAGGAGTGGACCGAAACGGATTACCTTCTCCTATGTCCCGCCGGCCACCCCTTGAGCGGCTCGTCCGCTCCGGCCTTGGCCGACATCGCCGCGCACCCTCTCGTCCTGCTCGACCGGGGAACCGCCGATCGCCACCACATCGAGTCCCGCTTCGCGGAACACAGGCTCAGCCCCAGGGTCGCCCTGGAGACATCCTCGTACAACCTCATCAATGACGCCGTCGAGGACGGCTTGGGCCTCGCCATCGTCAATGCCCTGTGGCCGCGGCCACCATCGGCCGCACCATTGGCGACCTCGAACGTCTCGCATCTCTTCGGCAAGAAGCAGATCGGGCTGTTCCGGCTGACCAGCCGTTACGTTCCCCCCTATGTCAGGTCATTCCTGTCCATTCTGCGGGAAGCCGGGGAATGAGCAAACAAAGGATTCCCGGGTCGCCCCGGGAATCCTTTGAACCGGTTCTCAGGCCAGGTTGGACAGGACGCTAGGCGTTCGCGTTCACTTTCTCCGCCACCTGGGTGAGTTTCTCGTCCGCATGCTTTTCCTCGCCCAGATTCTTTTTCAGATAATCCACCGCATCATCAAAGCCGAGCAATTCGCCCCAGGTGCACAAGGTCCCATACGTGGCGATCTCATAGTGCTCCACTTTCTGGGCCGCCGCGATCAGCAGGGCATCCGACACCTCGGACTCGGCATTGGCTTCAATGATCTCCTCGCCCTCCTTCAACAATCCCTTGATTCCCTCGCACTCATGCGCCCTGACACTTTCCTGCAACGACCCCAGGGCGCTTTCGATGCGCTGTACGTGCTCTTGCGTCTCCTTATGATGCTTCTCGAAAGCCTTTTTCAGATCGGAACTGGACGCCGCCTTCGTCATCTTGGGAAGCGCCTTGAGAATCTGCTTTTCCGCGCTGAGCGTATCGCGCAACTCGAACACGAAAGCATCCTGCAGATCGTTGAATGTCGCCGCCATTTCATTCGCTCCCTTCCGATTGGGGTCCAACGAAAAGTCAGGCATGAGGTGCCGCCGTTATGGCTCAATATGGAAGCCGTGGGCGGTTTTTCAACACGAATTTCGAACCAATGGAAACAGGGAAATTCCCCGATCGCCATCCGGCTCGCGCCCGTGAAGCGCCGGCCGCGCTCCTCCTTTCATCAGGCTTACGTGAAAAATCATGCCTTTGGGCCGAATAACCCTGCGGGGCCAAACAACCCTGGGGCGATCTTGATGTCCTGAATGCGCGGGTCACGGAAAATCGACTTTTTCTTGAAATTTTTTGGAAGCAGACAATGAAAATTTCGACGACCGAAGCGAAAATCCCCTTCTTTTTTAGTTCCTTCCGCGAAAATCCCGCGATTCACTTCTTTTTTTGTTCTGCCGGGGCCCGTTCCCCCTCAAATGCGCTCTCTTCGTGTGCGGGCGAGCCTCCCGGGCGGAGGCGCCTCCGCTTCAAGCTTTTCGGCGACGGCGCCCGGACAGATCCGGGACCAAGCGGCCCTGGAACGATGCGCCGGAGCCGCATGAGCATTCAGCTGATGGGTGCCGTAGGGGCGGTCTCGCTGGTGACCATCGGGATTTTCGCCTGGGTCAGCATCACCACTCAACGGGACCAGTTCGTCGACGAGACGATCCGCAGCGCCTCCCAATTCAGCGATACGTAAAGAGAAGCACCCGCCACGCCCCTATGGGGAGGAGTGGCTCCTGCGGGTGAGGGTCCCGAGGCTGAAGGCCAACCGGGCAAGCCTCATGTCAGGCGATCTGGCGCAACGGTGGATGGAGGGGATTTGCGAGGAACTCGGCGGCCGGCTCTCTCCGGAACTCGGCCTTCTCTCCCAGGACAGCGGCACGCCGGTCGAGGGCGTGGCGCAGGGCACCGAGCCGTCGGATGGGGACCGGGTGCGGGAAAATTCCTCCTGACCTCCTAGGCCTTGGAAAAGGGGGCCTTCTCGCGGTGGAAGCGTGACGGAGGAAGGGATCAGAACCAGCTCCACAGGAGACCCTCCGGCAGCGGCATTTTGAGGACCCAGTCCATCAGCCCGTGGACAAACAAGAAACCGCTGCCCGAGAGGGCGAGGCTGAGGCCCCAGCCCTCACGTGCGCCCGCTTTCAGGTAAAGGAACATGACCAGCAAAACGCCGAACGCGAAGCCCAGGAACCAGATGCCGGCGAGCAAGCCGACAATCCAGCCCCAGATGGCCAAGGTGCGGCGCGCACTCACGTCCGGCGTCGGCTCGGCGCCGGCGTGAGCCATGCTCTCTAGACTTTCACGGCCTTTCCGGCCGGTGAGGTCGAGACCGAACTGAACCAGCGCCATCAAAAACCCCGGACCCCCGATGATCCAGGGAAACAGGCCGGCCCGGCCCGGGAAATCCAGGCTCATCCAGAGGCCGGTCGCGAAAAAGAGCGCCAGGAAAAGACTGAACGCCGCCTCCGGCGTGAAGCGCAGCCCTGTCCGCCCGTCCTGCGTGGCCCCCGGATTTTCGGAAACCCGCGCGAACCTTGGGAAGTAGGAATCCCGGAACCGCCGTTGAAAGCGCCATTTCTGGAAGGCCGGATAAAGAATGCCCGCCAGCATGAGGACGAACAGGACCATCACCCCCGGACGCGTCATCCACTCCCATCCATAGCTGCTCAGGGAAAGGAACAGCCGGTTCTCGGCCAGCGGCCCCAGCACAAGGCCCAGGAGAAGGGGGGGCCGGGGCCAATCGAGCTTCACCATGGCCCAGCCCACTGCGCCGAAAATCAGCATGACCGCCATGTCCTCGAAGGCGTTCTTCTCGGCGAACGCCCCCAGGTAAATGAGAAACAGGATGAAGGGGATGAGCAGGCTCCCCCGAACGAAGGTGATCTTGGCGAGATGCTCCAGGAAGAGGAAGCAAATGCCCACCGTGATCAAGTTCGAGATCACGATGAGCCAGACCATGGAAAAGGTCAGGCTCAGGTGGCCGCCGTTGGCCTCCGGGATCAGCATGGGAGGGCCCGGGACCAGGCCCTGGATCAGAAAGGCGCCGAGAAGGATGGCCGTGCTCAGGCTTCCGGGAACCCCGAAGGCGACGGTCGGCACCAAGGCTCCGCCCAGCGTGGCGTTGTTCGCCGCCCCCGGCCCGAGAACCCCCTCGATGGCCCCCTTGCCCATCCGGCTCTTGTCGGCCACGCTCTGGGCGGCGTGGGCGTAGGCCGCCCATTGGGAAACGGAGCCGCCCATGCCCGGTATGACGCCGATATAGGTCCCGATGGCACTGCACCGGAGGACGAGCCACCCGTGCCGGAAGGTGTCCTTCACACCCTCCATTACCCCTCCCAGCTTCTCCGCGTCGCGCCGTGCGATGCTCGTTCCCTGGACGGCGAGATCGATGGTTTCCGGGATGGCGAACAGCCCGAGGGTGACGGGGAGCAGGCCCACCCCGTCCCAGAGGAAAAGCTGGGAAAAGGTATAGCGCTCGATGGAGGCGGTCGCCTCCAGCCCCACCATGGCGAGAAGGAAGCCGGCGGCGCCGGCGATGAGCCCCTTGAGGACGGTCCGGCCCGAGAGGGCGGCGATCATGGTGGTGCCGAGGATGGCGAACATGAAGAGCTCGGGCGAGCCCACGGAGAGGACGAGGGGCTGCACGATCGGGATGGCGAGAGCCAGGGCGAATGCGCCGAAGAGCGCGCCGATCAGCGAGCTCATCAGCACCGCGCCCAGGGCGCGGCCCGCCTCGCCGTTCTTCGCCATGGGATGCCCGTCCACGACCGTCGCCGACGCCGTCCCCTCCCCGGGCACGCCGAAGAGAATCGAGGTGATATCTCCGGTGGTGGCGGTGACGGAGACCATGCCGAGGAGGAACGAGAAGGCCTCGACCGGCGTCATCCGGAAGATGAAGGGGAGCATCAGGGCGAGGGTCGTGGGCCCCCCCAGGCCGGGAAGAATCCCGACCGCGAACCCCACGGCGATGCCGATGAGCATGAGGCCGAACGCCGGCCAGCCGAATACCTGTGTGAAGCCGGTCAACGAGGCTTGTAGGATCTCGCCCATCGGCGGCGCATCCCCGGAGAAAACGCGGGCGGCGCCCCATCCCTGGAGCGCCGCCCGGCGGAAAGTTTCAGGCTATTTCTTCTTGCCCGAGAAGACCGCCTTGAGCTTCGCCGCGAGCTCCGGCTTCATCGAGAGGAGAGCATTGAAGTTCTCCTTCACCTGCTCCGACGTCAGCGGGTCGGTATCGAGTTTCGCCTTCTCCGCTTCGGCGAGGAAATCCTTGTCCTTCGTGGCTTGAACGAATGCCTTGCGAAGGATCTCCACCTTGTCCTTGGGCGTCTTCGGCGGGAAGGTGAAGTAGCGGTTCACCATGCCGGGCGCGGCGATGCCGAGCCGGATGAGCTGCTTCGCCTCGTCGGTCTTGGCGAGGTCCAGGGCAAGGGGGATGTTCGGGAGGTCCTCCACCTTCTTCAGATGGGTCTGGAGGACCGGGACGATGTCCCCGCTCTTGATCTGCGCCGCCCAGGTGGATTTGATGGAATCCCAGGCGAAGCAGGTGCCGTCCACCTCGCCGCCGTCCACCGCCAGCCGGATCTTCGAGGTCCCCGTGTATCCGGGCACATGCTGGAGAGGCAGGCCCAGGGCCGCGTGGAGGACCAGGGGAACGTCGTGGGCGCTCGAGCCCGGGCTGGTGCCGCCCACCTTGACCGGCTTCGGCGAGGACCGCCACTTCTCCAGGTTCGTGATGCCGCTCTTCTTCGAGAAGACGCAGACGGTCTTGTAGGGCGCCGGAGAGCCGATGACCTCGAACTGGCGCACATCGAACTGAACGCCCTTGCGCCCGAGGAGCTGCCCCATCACCGTGGCCCCGCTCACCATGCCGATGGTCAACCCGTCCGGCTTGGCCGCCTTGGCGATATGATTGGCGGCCTTTAGGCTGCCCGCCCCCGGCATGTTCTCGACGACCAGGGTGGGCTTCCCGGGGATGTACTTGCCCAGATGGCGGGCCAGGGTGCGGGCCTGGACGTCGAACCCGCCGCCCGCGTCGAACCCCACGATGACCCGGATGGTCTTGCCGGCGTAGAAATCCGCCGCCTGGGCCGGAGCGCCCGCGGAAGCGGCCAGAAGCGACAAGAGGAGCGCCCCGACGAACCGTCCCAAGGAGTTCCAACTCATGCTTTTCTCCTTCTCAAGAAATCCGCGCCGGGCGGCCTCGCGCCGGCCCTGGCGGCTGGGACGCCGTCCAGGCGGCTCGGATTTCCGCCGCAGCTTCCGCAAAACCTACCAAACGAACGTTTCGTCCAGATGACGGACTAGCTCTTCTTTCGCGCCGGGGGCGCGGCCGCAAGGGACGAACCGGAGAGGCAGTGCCTCCCGACGGAGTCCTGCCATATCTCGCCGCGGACATGGAGCACGCCCATCGCCCGCGCCACAGCCGGGAAGCCCTCCTCCTCGAAGCGCTCCGCCACCTGCGCGAAATACATGGGCTCCTTCTCGAGGGCGGCCCGGATGCGCCCGGCCAGGGCCTCGACCCCGGCCTTCGTCCACTCGCCCGGCCGGGAGGCGGAGGGCTCCGCACTTCCGTTCAGATAATCTTCGAGCTTCAGGTGCTCCGAATGCGCGTAGGTGATGCGGTGATAGCGCTCGCGGGGCACGTCCACGGGGATGGTCGCGTCGATGCCGCACTTGGCCGTGGTGGGGATCCAGCCCGGGGTGGGGGGCAGGCTGGGGTCGAGCGGCTTGGAGCGGGCGTTCGAGATGATCACGAGGTCACGGTCGGCCTGGACGCGCGTGGCGATGGCCCATTCCACGTCCATCGGGTCGAACACGTCGATGTCGTCGTCCACGACCACCACATGCTTCATGTCGCCGATCGAGAGGGCGGCCATGATGGCGTTCTTCCCGTCCCCCGCCTGGCCCTTGATGGCGATAACGGCGTGCCAGTGGCAGCAGCCGCCGGGCGTCACATTGATGGCCTTCGCCTGGACGCCCGCCTCCTTCAGCGCGCGCCGGAGCATGGCCTGGAAGCCGTGCTCCTTCAGCCAGATGTTCTCCCATGGCATGTGGAGCGCGTAGTAGATGGCGTCCCTGCGGCGGGAGATCGCCTTCACCCGCACATAGGGGTTCCAGTGGAGCCCGCCCATGAGGCGGGTGAACTCGCCGAAGCGGCCCTCGGGCTTGGTCCACCCGGTGGGCAGGATCTCCGCCTCGAGCACGATTTCGCTGTCCGCGATGCAGGGCACGTCCACAGTCTCGCAGGGTGCGAGCCGCACCGCCTCGCCCCGTATGCCTCCGGCGATGCCCATCTCGTCCGTCCCGATGGGGGCCTTGTAGAGGGAGGCGATCATCTCGATGGGATGGGTGCCGATGTTGATGGAGATGGGGAGGGGGCGGTTCTCGGCGAGCGCCCGCTCGGCGTACCGCCTCAGGTTGTTCGGGGTGACGATGTCGATGCCGGTGAGATTCCGCTCCTTCACCTGGAAGCGGTAGGTCCCGGCGTTGAGGCCGTGCTCGGGGTCCACCGCGAGGGTCACGCCGGCGGTGATCATGGGGCCGCCGTCGAAGACGGAGCAGATGGGGACGGGAAGGCTGAACAGGTCCACTTCGTCCCCCTCCATGAACACTTCCCGCTCGGCCCCGGCCTCGATGAGCGCCGGCGGAATGGGATTGTCGAGCGCCTGGCGAAGCTTGTGTTCCGTCTCGGAGTAATCGCATTTCATGGAGATGGCGATGCGCTTGCGGCTGTTCGTCAGCCCGGAGAGGACCGGCATGTCGTACCCGATCACCTTGTGGAACAAGAGCGCCTTGGGCGATTTGTCCACCAGGGCGGCGATGTAGCGGATATCCACGGGCTTGTGGATCTCGACGAGCTCCCCCGCGGCGCGGAGGTCATCGAGAAAGCTGCGGAGGCCGGACATGGAGCCAATCTCCCAACGGTGAATGCCAGAAGGGCAGCCTGGGTGACGGGGATTCGCAAGTGATTCCAGGGGCAAACGATAATCTGTGACGATGGAAAACTGTAGCATTTCTCGCCGGGCGGTTCAACGACACGCAATCCCGCCGGGAGAGGGCGGCCGAGGGCTACTTCGCCTTTTCCCCGAAAGGCATCTCGAGCCCCAGGCCCTTCTCGTTCGCCAGCCGGTAGATCCAATGGCCTATCCCGGCGTCGAGGATGCCCATGCCCGGAGACTCGTACAGGAGGATTTCATCGGTGCTCCGCCGGCCGGGCTTCTTGCCCGCCACGACATCGCAGAACTCGGCCGCGACGTCCTCGGGCTTGAACCTGCCGCTGGCCAGGAGGCCGGGGAAAGGCATCCGGGGCGGGGTGTCCCCGAGCACCTGCTCGGAGCCCGAGAGGAACACCCGCGAGCGCAGCACCGTCTCCTCGTCGAACTCCCCCGGGGCCAGCGACATGAACAGCACGCCCGGCTCCAGCCAGCTCCCCTCGAAGACGATGGTGTTCCCCGTGGTGGCCGTGATCATGATGTCGGCCCCCCTGACGGCCTCCCGGCCCGAGGCCGCGGGCGCCACCTCGATGGAAAGCTCCCGCTCCATCTCTTTCCGGAAGTCCCGCACGTTCTCGGGATTGCGGCTATATACCTGCACGCGCCGAATGGGCCGGACGGCCCGGACGGCCCGAGTCATGCCGCGCGCGTAGCGCCCCGTGCCGATGATGCCCAGGGTGCTCGACTCCGGGCGGGAGAGATACTTGGCGGCGACGCCGTAGGGCGCGGCGGTGCGGATGGCGTGGAGGTGGTAATCGGAAATGATCGCCACCATCTCCATGTCTTCCCAGGCGAACAGGCAGATGATCTCCGAGCGGTTGGTCCCCTTGTAGCCGGAATAGACGCGGACCGCGGCCACTCCCATGTCCGGGACCATCCCCGGCAGGATCCGGATGTTATGCCAGAGATGCCCCGGGAACTTCGGATGCGCCATCGTGTAGCGCTTCAGATGGTAGGTGCTGCCCTCGGATTGCTGCCGGAGCACCTCTTCGACGACCTCGACCGATTCGAGGCCCGCATCGCGGCCCTCCAGCACCTGGATGACATCGTTTTCCGAGAGTATTCGCATCCGCATCTCCCCGCGGGCCGCTTCAGCCGAGCCGAGTCCGCCGTTCCGGATCCTGATCTTGAATGTACGCGGGACGGGACGGCATCTTCTTCCTTGTCCGGCGGAAGATCAATGGGCCTGTGCGCGCCCGGCGCGGCATGCGCGATCCGCCCCGCGCGCGTTGAATCGGCGGCGGAGAGTGCCTAGAATCCCGCCCGGGGCCCTTTCAACCTCTGGGACAACCGCATGCCGAAGCTCGACTACGAAGCGCTGGGATTCCGTTCGGGGCTGGAAGTCCATTACCAGCTCCTGACGGATCGGAAGCTCTTCTGCAGCTGCCCCGCCGGGCGGTACTCCACCCGCTTCGACGCCGAGATCCTCCGCCACATGCGGCCCACTCTCTCCGAGTTGGGCGAGTACGATGGCACCGCGCTGATGGAGTTCAAGACCCGCAAGGAGGTCGTCTACCAGATCCGCAACGACTCGGTCTGCACATACGAGATGGACGACACGCCCCCCTTCCCGCCGGATCCGCATGCGGTCGATACCGCCCTGGAGGTCGCCCTCCTGCTCGGCTGCAGCGTCGTGGGCGAGATCCACATCACCCGGAAGCAATACCTGGACGGCAGCATCCCCACCGGCTTCCAGCGCACAGCCATCGTAGGGGTCGAGGGGAAGATTGTCCTTTTCTCCGGACAGGAGCTCCCGGTCGTCCAGGTCAGCTTCGAGGAGGATTCCTGCCGGGAGGTGAAGGACGAGGGGCACCGGATCGTCTTCCGGACCGACCGGCTGGGGATGCCCCTGGTGGAAGTGGTGACCTACCCGGAGATGCGGTCCCCCCGCGAGGTCGCCGAGGCGGGACGGCGGATCGGCCAGCTCCTGCGCTCCACGGGCAAGGTGAGGCGCGGGCTCGGCTCCGTGCGCCAGGACGTGAACGTGAGCATCGAGGGCGCCCCCCGTATCGAGATCAAGGGCGTCCCCCGCCTCCAGGCCTTCGAGCGCCTCACGCACAACGAGGCCCTGCGCCAGAAGGGCCTCCTCGAGATCCGGGAGCGGCTCCGGGGGCGCGGCCTGAGCGCCGATAAGCTGAACGTCACGTCCGTCCCCGCCCCGCCGGAATCGCTGGACCACCCCGTCCTCCAGAAGGCCCTCGGCCAGGGGAAAAAGGCGCGGGTAGTCCGCATCGCGGGCTTCGGGGACGTGATGGCCTGGCCCCTCCAGGAGGATCCCCGCGGGGAGGAGGTCCCCTTCCTGCGGGAGCTGACGGGCCGCGTCCGGGTCATCGCTTGCTTGGACGCGCCGCCCATCCTTTTCTGCCGGGAGGCCCATGACCCCCGCCATCCGGAGCGGCTGGGCGGCCCCTGCTGGGAGGCGGCGGCCCGGGCGGCCGGCGCCGCGCCCGGCGACGCCCTGCTGATCGCCTGGGGAACGGACGGGGATCTCGACACCGCCGTCCAGGAGATCGCCATACGTTGCCGGGAGGCGGCCGAGGGCATCCCGCAGGAGACGCGCCAGGCGCTGAAGGACGGCACCACCGATTTCGAGCGCATCCTGCCCGGGCCCGACCGGATGTACCCGGACACGGACCTCCCCCTCATTCCGGTCGAAGAGGAGCGCCTGGCCCGCCTCGAGGCGGAACTGCCGGTCACGCCCTGGCGGTGGGAGGAGGATTTCCGCGCCTGGAAGATTCCCGAGGACGCCATCGAGGCCTTGGTCGATTCCCCCCGCGCCCATCTGCTGGACCGGATCGTCCGGGAGACGGGGGCGCCCCCCGTCCTCGCCGCCACCGCCCTCACCCGCGATGCCAAGGCGCTCGGCAGGCGGAAGATCGACCTCGGCCGCTTGGGAGAAGACCGGTGGGTGGACCTCTTCCGCTCGCTGCAGGCGGGAACCTTCGGCCGGGAGGCCATCCCCGTCCTGCTAGAGGCGCTGGCCGCCTCTCCTGGCCTGACGGCCGCTCAAGCCGCCGAACAAGCCGGGCTCCGCGTGCTGGCGGACAGCGAACTGGGCGAGATTGTGGACGAGGCCATCGCCGCGCATGGGGAAGACCCCATGCACAACCCCGGCGAGGCTAACCGGCTCAGGTACTTGATGGGGCTTCTCATGAAGCGGGTGAGAGGAAAGCGGGACGGGAATGAGATTCTCGCCCTTCTCCAGAAGAGGTGGAAGGCGAGCCGGCCCTCGGCCTAATGATTACTTCAAGTACCGCCCGAGGGCGCTGTCCACCTCGGGCAGCCCTCCCTGGAGCACCAGATATCCGTTGGGCGGCTCGCGGTCGGTCATGTCGTCCGAGATCCGCGTCAGCATGATCCGGTTTACTTCCTCGATGTCCTTCGTCTGCCCGAGCGCCCAGCCGAGCTTCACGTAGGCGACCTCCGGCAGCATGTTCGCGAGCGGGACGACGCCGCGCGCCATCATGTCGCGCCCCGTGTCGTATACGTACATCTGCGCGTATCCCCAGAGGGTCTGGACGGTCATGTACATGGGGACCCCGGCCTTCTGGGCCTTCTCCAGAGCCGGATAGAGCGGCTTGTTGACGTGGCCGAGCCCCGTGCCGGCGATGACGATGCCCTTGTAGCCGTTGTCGATGAGCGCCTCCAGGACGTCGGGCTGCATGTTCGGGTAGTAGTAGAGAATCGCGACTTTCTCCTCGAATCGCGTCTCGAGCTTCACGCTCCGGTCCCGCCGCCTCGGTTTCCAGTCCGGCTTGATGGGGGTGACGGTATCGCCCTGCACCCGGGCCAGCGGAACGTCGCTCAGCGTCCGGAAAGTGGAGCGGTAGCTGCTGTGCATCTTCCGCACCCGGACGCCCCGGTGCAGGAGGCCGTACAGGTCGCTCGTGGGACCGAACATGCAGACCATCACTTCGGCGATGGGGCCCCTCGCCGCCGCGTTCGTCGCATGGATGAGATTGAGGGCGGCGTCGGAGCTGGGCCTGTCGCTGGACCGCTGCGAGCCCACCATCACGATCGGCACGGGCGGGTCCTGCACCATAAAAGTGAGGGCCGCGGCGGTGTAGTGCATGGTGTCGGTGCCGTGACCCACGACGATGCCGTCCACGCCGCTCTCGATCTCGCGCGCGATGGCCCGGGCCGTCCCGACCCAATGCTCGGGGCCGATGTTCTCGCTGAACACGCCGTACAGCTTGATGGTCTTGAGGTTGCAGATGTCGGCGAGCTCAGGCACGGCGCCGTACAATTCCCCCGGGGAGAAGGCGGGGATGACGGCGCCCGTCCGGTAGTCCAGCCGGCTGGCGATGGTTCCCCCGGTGCCGAGGAGGGTCACGTTCGGCTTCGCCGAATCGAAGGGGAACTCCTTCTCGGGAATCTGGTAATGGGCCTCCCGCCGCCCGATCTCCCGGATGGCCAGGACGTTGTCCGCCTTGATACCGACGTTGTAGCCGGTCACGAGCTTCAGGACGATGTGCTTATCATCCGCCGTCTCGGAGCGCGGAAGAACGATTCCACGGAACTTGCCGCGCGTCGTCTCGGCCTCGACCTCGCTCCAGACGCTGGCCTGGAACGACTTGAGCACCTCCCGGGCGCGGCCGCGGTAGCCCTTCAGGGAATCCGGCGGGGTCGCATTCATCGTCGCCTCCGCGGGGCCAGAGGAACGGTCGCAGGCCCTGCCATATCCGAAATCGCATGACACACCGCCGAACATACGTCATGCCGGCAAGGGAAGGCAATTCAAGGAGGAACCGATTTTCGCCACGAGGCCGGGGATTCGATGAAAAATGTGGAGGTTGGTCAGGCGGTAGATCGTCCTAATTCTCGCTTCAGGTGCGCTCAGCGGGCGCCGGTCAGCTCGCGTTCCGCCTTCGGGTAGGGGCAATGGCGGCATGCGCAATCGCAGCAGTACCCGCGTTCGATATGATGGGCCGCGGTGAAAACAGATTCGCCCGTGACCGGATCCGTGTATGCCGCGGCGCCTTGGCTCATGGCCTCCTGATGCGCCCTCCGGATGAGCTCTCTCTGCTCCGGAGACAGCAGCCTCCGCCGCCCGCGCATGCCTGTTCCTCCCGAATCGATCCTCGTCTCAACCGCCCCTGGCGCTTTGCCAGATGGGGCAAATGCAGCGTCGAGGTGCAACCCGGATGCCGGAGAAGAGCAGAGCGTGAGAAATAGGGGTAAACGGCTCTGAAATGACCGAATTTGTCATTCTTTTTGTAAATTGCCCAGCCGCAGGATGCCTTTTCCGATAACCGGCCACCAATTTGCGGCAGGGAAAACTGACTCAGTGTCTCCCGCCAGATTCGCATTTTTGTCACTATTTCAGATATGTCCATCCTTTGACTGATAATTTTCCTGCGGCCTTGTCCGCCTTTTTGGGATGGCCTTATTTTGTGGATTGGAGCACCATCGGGCGCCCTTGCCCGCTCGTTGCATCAGGTGGTCCCCGGCGGAGGAGATCGAGGTGCCAGGGCTTGATCATCAGCCATTCGATATCGCCATCGTGGGGGGCGGCCCGGCCGGGAGCGCCGCGGCGGCCGCACTGGCACGGCGAGGCTGGAACGTTCTCCTGCTGGAGAAATCTCCTGCTCCCGCGCCCAAGATTTGCGGCGAGTTCGTCTGCCCGCGGGCCCTGGAGATCATCGAGGAGATTGGCGCCCTTTCCGAAATCGAGGCGGAACCCCACCGCCAAGTGGCCGGCATGCTCCTGTCCACGCCGAGAGGCCTTCACATCGAGACAAGCTTCCCCGCCTATGGGGGGGCCCTCTCCGTCCGGCGGCTTGGCTTGTCCATGCCCCGCAACCGCTTCGACGGAATCCTGCTGGAGAACGCGCGGCGCCAGGGCGCCGATATCCGCCTCGGTACCCGGCTCTCTGGCATCCGCATGGAGCGCGGCGGAGCTGTGCTAACCCTCGCCGCAAGCCATGGAAGGACCGCCTTCCAGGCGCGGGCACGGCTGGTCATCGGGGCGGACGGGCGCGCCTCCTCCGTTTCCCGGCTGATGGGGCTCTCTCTCCCCCCGCGCGGCCGGGTGCGCGCGGTGGCGCACACCTACTTCGAGGGAGTCCGGGGGATGGGGGAACGCGGAGAGATGCATATCCTTCCGGGCGGCGCCTATTGCGCTCTCGACCAAACCCCGGCGGGACTCTGCAACGTCTCCTACGTGGACGATCTGGAAGCCCTTCGGCCGTGGCGGCGGGAGGAGGCGCTCCTGCGGGAGGCGTTCGGCCGGAATCCCCTCCTGCGAGAGAGATTTTCGAGCGCGAAACGCGCACGGCCGATCCGCGTGCTGGCCCCGCTCCAGGTCAGGTCGAAGCGCCCCGTTGCGGACCGGGTGATGCTCGTCGGCGATGCCGCCGGATTCTACGACCCCTTCACGGGGGAAGGCATCTATGCCGCCCTCCGGACGGCCATGATGGCAGCCGAAGTGGCGGACGAAGCCCTGGCCGGCGACCGGCTCTCCGTCCGGACTTTGGCGCGGTACGAATCGATGCGGGCGAAATGGATGGGGCCCAAGCTGCTCGTCTGGCGGTTCTTCCAGTCTCTCATTCGGCGCGATCGGCTGGTCGAACGCTTCGGGCGGGAGTTGGCCCGCCACCCCGAAATCGGGGATCTCCTGGTGGGGCTGACGGGGAATTACGTGCCCCCGCGCGCCCTGCTCCAGCCTTCGGTGCTGGCCCGGCTCGTGGCCGGGCTGGTGCCGTTCGCTTCTTTTTTCCCGTAGCGGCCCGGCATATCCCGCTGGGCGCTCGCCTGAAAGGAAAGCCATGCAGACGATGCGGAAGCGGAGCGCGTGGCGGTGCGCCGTGTTTTTCGCTTTCGCCCTCCTCGCAGCCTCCTCCGCCTCGGCGGCCTCATCCACCCCGTTGCCGCGGGGGACATTCGCCGTCATCCCCGCCCGGAGCGACGTGCGGGCCCGGGTCAGTTCCACTCTTCATGACTTCGATGTCGAAGCGAAGGTATACCGGGGCGAGGCGGTGATTTCCCGCGATTCGGGCAATCCCGTTCAGCTTTTCGTCGAATTTCGCGTCAAGGAGATGGTTTCGGGGAACTTTATGCGGGACCAAGTGATGCGGAGCGATGTCTTCGAAGACGCAAGATACCCCCTCGTCCGATTCCGATCCGAAAAGATTTCTTTGGCGGGGACCGGCCCCGAGGGCTCTCTCCGCTTCCAGGCGGAGGGAACGCTCAACATGCATGGCGTGGAGAAGAACCAGATAATTTCCATCTTCGTTTCTCCGGGCGGGGACCGTATCCTCGCCCGGGCGGAGTTCCCGCTCCGCATCTCGGACTATGGGATGAAAGTTCCCTCTCCCCTCCCCTTCCTCCACACGGAGGACGTGGTGAAGGTCACGGTCCGGATCGTCCTCCATCCCGGCGGGGATTGAGCCCGGCGCTTCGGCCCGGTTTTTCCGGTTTCCGCGCCCCTGGCGCCGGGGCCCGCTAAATATCCTCGACCAGCTCCCACAGCGTCCCCATGGTGCTCTTCGGCTGGATGAACGCGACCAGATGGCCGCCGAAGCCGGGCCTGGACTTCTCGTCGATCATCTGGAAGCCCTGCGCCTTCATCTGGGCGATGACTCCCTCGATGTTTTTCACGTCGTAAGCCACATGGTGAAGCCCCTCGCCGCGTTCCCGGATGAACCTGGCAAGGCTGGTGTCGTCCCGGAGGGGGGAGATGGGTTCGATGAGGTCCCCTCCCAGATCCATCATGGCGAGGTCCGCGCCGCCGTCCCGGCTCTTTTCCCGCGCGAGCAGCTTGGCCCCCATCTTCTGGTAGAGCGCGATGGCGGCATCCATGTCTTTCACAGCGATACCGATGTGGTGGATCTTGTTGAACATTGCGGTCTCCTGAGAGAGGCGGGCGGCCGGTCCGGCGTCATTCTGCCGCCGGCGGCCCAGGCGCGGCCGGATCGCTGTGGGAGAAGACTATCCCGTCATCGTCGCCCCATCGACCGAAATGATGGAACCACTCATGAAATCGTTCTCCGGGGACATAAGGAATACGACCGTAGCGGCTATGTGCTCGGGGTCGCCGAAGCGGCCGAGGGAGATCCCCCTCAGGCGCGTCTCCCTGTAATCCGGCTCCTCCGCCAGTTTCGCCTTCACGCGGCCGCTCGCCACGAGGCCGGGGGCGATGCAATTCACCTGTATCCCATAGGGGCCCAGCTCCATGGCCAGGCTCCGGGTGAAGAGCTCGAGCGCCGCCTTGGTGCCGCAGTAGAGGGTTCGCGCGGGCCGGGCATGATGGCCCGAGACCGAGCCCATCATGAGGATGTGGCCGCTCCGCTGGGGGATCATTCGCTTGGCCGCCTCTCGGCCGGCGAAGTAGAAGGATTTCGTGTTCACCTCGAACATGACGTCGATTTCCTCGTCCGTGACCTCGACGAGTGGCTTGAAGTTTCGTGTGCCCACGCAGTTGACGAGGATGTCGAGGCCGCCCAGGAAGGCGGCGCCCTCCGCGACAGCCGTTCCTCCTTGCCGCGAATCGCTGAAGTCATACCCCTTTCCATCCGCGCGAACGCCATGCGCCCGGCATCGCGCGGCTATCTCCTCGCGGGCTTGGGCGTTGGCTCCGCCCACCACCCAGACGTCCGCCCCTTCGGCCGCGAGCCGAAGGGCGATGGCGGCGCCCATGCCGGAGGAGGCACCCGTCACGACAGCCCGCTTCCCTTCCACTTTTCTTGGCATCGGCGAGGATTCCCCATTGAGGTTATGAATAGGCCCGACGGCCTTCCCTGTGGGAGGGAACTCTAGCAGAAAAACGCGGCGCGTCCGACATCCCGGCCCCATTTCTCGCGTGGCCCGCTCCGGCCCCCCGTTCCAGCCGCCGCCGGCGAAAGCACTCCAAAATGAATGTCTCTCCTGCATGAAAAAACGACCCGCCTCGTTCAGGGAGGCGGCGGTTTTTTCCCCGCGAGAACTAGGGATTAAAAACCTGAACTTCAGGAGAGTCCGCAAGCGCGCGCGCACTGCAACAAGCCACATTTCCTTCGGGGCCGCGCGGTCCCCGCCAGACGAGCCGTCATAACGCTGATGCTCTCGAATTTTCAGAATCGAGCCCGCCGCCTAGGACCACGGGCCCACCTTCCGCCATATTGGAAACAGGCGCGGCCGAGCGGCCAGCTTCGTAGAAGAGTTCGCCCCACGGATTCCGGCGGACACACAGCCCCGATTCCAAAGCACTTCCTGATTTCAAAGCACTTCCTGAGGAGGACCCCCAAATGCCAACGACAGCAGACCTGACAGTGGCGGGAATGCCCTTCACATTCTTCTTCGCCTCTGTCCTTGCCGGCATCGCCTTGGCCATCGGATTCCAGCTGCTGTTTACCCACTTGATGGCCGCCATCGGCCTCTCCGCGGCCAGCGCCGCCACCGATCCGGATGGAGCGCCGTTTTCACGAAACGGTGAAAATACGTATTACGAGAATCTGCGCAGGATTAACGCGATGTTCGGATTCTGGACATTGGTGACCGCCAGCATCTCCCTGTTCGGCGCCGTCTGGCTCGCCGTGGCGATGAATCCCTTTTTCTCGTGGATTCACGGAGTGGTCATCGGCTTGGTCGTATGGTCCGTGTCCTATCTCATCAGCGTCGGCATTGAGTGGAAGGTCGGCACTTCCATGCTCAGCATGATCGCGGGTGTCGCCCGGAGCAGCTTCCAGGCGCTCGCCGGGCTGACCAGCAGCGTTTTCGGGAGAAGCGAGGCCCGCAAGACGGCACGGACGGCGGACGCCATCGCCGCCTCGGTGCGGCAGGAGCTTTTCGGCAAGATGGACGTGCGACGCGAGTTGTACAGGTTCATTCGCGAGCTCCGGCCCGACATGCGCGATTTTCGCAAGGAGCTGGAGAGGCTGCTGGACGGGGTGGAGATCATCACAGTAATCCCGGAGGACGATAGATCCCGGATGGTCGCCACCGTCCGGACGGGGCCCCTGACCAGGGAAAAGGCGCGGACAGTGGCCTCGAGCCTCAAGAATCTCATCGGCGTCGCCAGGCAAGAAGCGGGCAGCGACAAGGCGCGGCACGAGAAAGTGGCCGACAGCCTGATGCGCGCGGCCGGCTTGTCTCCCAGAGAGGCCGAGGAAGCGCGGCACCGGCTGGAGGAATATCTCCGCCAGACGGGCAAGGAAGAGTTGAACCCCGAGGCCATCAAGCACGACCTCGAGAGAATGTTCCAGGACCCCAGGCGCGGCACCGAGATCCTGCGGGCGCGGCTGTCGCAGATCGATCGGAACACCGCCACTGCGGTGGTCGCCCAGCGGATGGACATGACCGAGGAGGAGGCGCGGAGAAAAGTCGACGCCTTCATGTCCACCATCGACAGCCTGCTGGGACGCTCGCGGGACGGCGGGAGCGGCCAGAACGGCTATACCGCGGCGAAGAGGCGCGCGCTGGATCAGATCGAGTCGTTCCTGGCCTCGCTGGACCAGCCGTCGGAACATCTCGACCCCGAGGCCGTGCGGGCGGAATTTGAGCTCCTCCTGTCGCAGCCGCTAGAGGGAGCGAAGGCCCTCTACCACCGGGCAAGGCAACTGGACGACGAGGAGCTTAAGACGCTGCTCTCGAGCAATCCCTACATCGCCCGGGAGGATATGGACCGGCTGCACAAGAAGTTCATCGAGACGCGGGACCAGATGGCGGCCAAGTTCGAGCAGATGCAGAAGGAGGTCGAGAAACGTACCGAGCAGCTCCGGCAGGAGACCCTCTACCACACGGATCAGATCCGCAAGACATTCTCGTCCGCCACGTGGTGGCTGTTCGGCACGGCGGTGGCGAGCGGGGTCGCGGCCGTCTTCGCGGGATACCTCGCGGCCACGATGTAAGCCGCCCAAAGCGGGCCGCACGCAGAACGACAAGCCCCCCTTCGCCGGGGGGCTTGTTTTTTGGGAATGCACCGGCCGCCGCCTCAGGGCAGGGGCACCACCGCTTCGATTTCGACCAGGAAGTCCGGATCGGCCAGAGCCGAGACAACCAGGAGGGTGTTCGCGGGGCGGTCCTCCTTGAAGAACTCCTGGCGCACCCGGCCCACCTCGTCGCGGTACTTGATGTCCGTGATGAAGACGGTGGTCTTAGCCACATCCTCCATCCGGCCGCCAGCGCCCTCGATCACCTGCTTCATGTTTTCGAGAATTTGCCGGGTCTGCCCCGCCGCGTCGCCTCTGCAAACGATGTTTCCCTCCTTGTCACGGGAGGTCTGCCCCGCCACGTAGAGGGTGCGGCCCGCCTCGGCGATGACGCCGTGGGAGTAGGTCTTCCCGCGCGGAACGAAGACGTCGGGCGGCTGATATGCGATTCGTCGCATCGGGTCCTCCACGTCATGGGAAAAGTATCGTTTGCGTCGAGAGTGGCTAGTTCCGGCCTCATCCTTCAACTCCTGCCGGCAATGCGCCAAAGCTGGGGATTTTTAACCCCGGCTCCTCCCCCTCAGCCTCTTCAGCACCTCCTCCGTCGTGAGGACATGGCAGAAGACCTGGTCCATCACGGCCAGGGCCATGTCGTGGAAATCCTGCCGAAGCGATGCGCACGCGTCCGAGGCAAGGATTACCCCGTAACCCCGGTCGTAGGCGTCACGGACGGTGGTCTCTACGCAATAGTTCGTGTGAACGCCGCAGCAAATCAGGCTCCGGATGCCCATGTAGCGGAGCATCTGGTCGATCTGGGTCGAAGTGAACGCACTGGTCGAGCTTTTGGTGAGGACGATTTCGTCCGGCCGGCGGGCAAGCTCCTCGAGAATTTCGATGTCGCGGGAATCCGGCGGCGCGTGGAAGCCCTTCTCCCGGTAGCTGGGGCTCAGGTCCCGGCCGTCCCGCGTCAGAGAGCCGATGCGGGTGTAGATGATTTCGAGCCCTTCGGCTCGGCAAGCGTCGAGGAGTTTCCGGGCGTTCGTGACGACGCCCGGGAGCTGACTCACGAAATACGCGCAGACATCCCCCTTCCCCTCGCGGCGCATCCGCCCGTAGATGCCGTGGTCGGGGCTGGCGTCGAGATACTGGAGATCGATGAGCAAAAGGGCGGTTTCGGCGGGATCGAGCCTGACCTCGCTCATCGGAGGAAAGCGGTTTTTGGATTCCCGAAAGTCCATGGGATGAGCTCCTTCAAGCGGAAAGCGCGATGGGGTGGAGGCCGCCGTCATTTCGGGGCGTCTCCGGCCCGGTCCGCCAGCTCCTCCAGAGCGGCAACGACCCGGTCGGGTGTCTCCACTGGCAGCATGTGCCCGGCCCCCTGGATCATCTCCAGCGCCGAATTCCGCAACTTCCCGTGCAGGGCGGCCATCGCGTCGGGGGCGACCAGCTTGTCCTCCGTCCCCCCGATGACCGTGCAGGGGCACTCGATTTCGCCCAGCCAAGGCGTCATGTCCTCGCGCCGCCGCATGGCGTCGTTGAGCAGGGCGACGCTGGCCGGGTCCTGGGAGGCGAAGTTCTGGAACGTTTCTTCGACGATGCGAGGGTTCGCCGCCGCGAAGCCGGGAGAGAACAGCCGCTTGACGTAATCCCGTGCCATGGGCGAGGTCCCCTCCTTGAGGACCAGGCGGTTCTGCTCCAGCCGCTCGGCTTGCTTCTCCGGGCTGTCGGCCGAGGCCCGCGTCCCGACGAAGCCGGCGGCGCTCACCTTACCAGGATGCCGGCGCAGCAGTTGAAGGAGTACGTATCCGCCCATCGAGAAGCCGGCCGCGGCCGCCGCCCGGACGCCCAGTGCATCGAGGAGAGCGGCGGCGTCATCCGCCAGCTGCGCCATTGTGATGGGGGAGCCGGGATCGGGATGCCTCGACCCGCCCATCCCCCTCAGATCGGGGATGAGCAGCCGGTATCTCTCCTTCAGACTCTCCGCCGGGGGCCGCCAGACCGTGTGATCGCGGGCGAAGCCGTGCAGCAGGAGCAGGGGCGGCCCGCTCCCCTGCTCCTCGAAGGCGATGTCCATTCCATTGGCGCGCACCGTTCTCAACCGAGCATCCTCCCGGCCGGAATTGCGCTCCGGCTCCACTCCATGGCGGCGCTTCACCGCCCGCGGGAAAAAGAGGCCGCCTCGCACAGATCGGGCCTTCCTCTCCCCAGACGCGATCCCAAGCGTGCGGGGGCGGATATTACCCTCAAACTCGCGAAATATCACTCGCTCCAGGCCCTCCGGTAGCCGAGACATCGCCCGCCGATCGCGTTATGCTGGCGTCATCATCCGCGTTCCACAGGAGAACCCGCATGTTCAACGTCGGGGTGGACATCGGCGGCACCTTCACCGATGTGGCCGTGGTCCGGGAGGGCGAGCGAACCATACTCGGGAAGGCACCAACCACGCCGGAAGATTTCCTCGTGGGCGTGATAGACGCGCTCGAGGATGCGGCCCGCCAGATGGGCCTCTCCCTGGGCGCCTTGTTGAGCGAGGCCCGGCTCCTCGCCCACGGCACCACCATCACCTCGAACGTGCTCTGGACCCGCTCGGGGCCGCCCGTGGGTCTCCTCGCCACGCGGGGATTCGCGGACCAGCTCCTCATCATGCGCGGCATCGGGCGGGTGGCGGGGCTTTCCCTCGCCGAGCGGCGGCACTACCGCGCCACGGACAAGCCCGAGCCCCTCGTCCCGCGCAAGCGCATCCGCGAGCTGGCCGAGCGGGTGGATTCCACGGGGGCGGCGCTCGTGCCCCTGGACGAGGCCGAGGCGCGCGAGCGGATCCGGGACCTCGTCGAGCGGGAGGGCGTCGAGGCGCTCGCCGTGGGCCTCCTGTGGTCCTTCCGCAATCCCGCGCACGAGCGCCGAGTGGCGGCTCTAGCGGAACGGGAGTTCCCGGGCTTGCGGGTGAGCCTCTCCTCTGAAGTGTCGGGCCGGCTGGGGGAATACGAGCGCACGGCCACGGCGGTGCTCAACGCCTACGTGGGCGGGGCCATGGAAGGCTATCTCGAACGCCTCACCGGACGTCTGAGAGAGGAGGGCCTCCGGCAGCTTCCCCTCGTCGTCCAATCGAACGGAGGCCTCACTCCGGCGGGGGAGGTAATCCCCGTCCGCACCATCGAGAGCGGACCCGCCGCGGGGGTGGTAGGGGCGGCGCGCTTGGCGGAGGAGCTGGGCCGCCCCAACCTCATCGCCACCGATGTGGGCGGCACCACTTTCAAGGTCGCCCTCATCCAGGAGGGCCGCTGGGAGCTCGCAGCCGAGACTGTGCTCACCCAGTACCACGTGCACGTCCCGATGGTGGATCTGGTGTCGATCGGGGCGGGCGGGGGCTCCATCGCCTGGGAGGACGAGGGACGCCTGCGCGTGGGTCCGCGCTCGGCGGGGGCGGTGCCGGGTCCCGCCTGCTACGGGACGGGAGGCTTGGAGCCCACCGTGACGGACGCCGATCTCCTGCTCGGGACGCTCAATCCGCGGAATTTCCTGGGCGGCCGAATCAAGCTCGACCCCGAGGCCGCGCGCGCGGCTTTCGCCCGGGGTGTGGCCCCCCGCTTCTTCGACGGAGACTCCATTCAGGCGGCGGCGGGGGTACGCGCGATCATCGACGCCCAAATGGCCGATCTCATCCGCCGGGAGACGCTCGAACGCGGCCGCGATCCGGGGGATTTCGCCCTGATCGCTTATGGCGGGGCGGGCCCTGTACACGCCCACGCCTACGCAGCCGAGGCGGGCATCTTCGAGATCATCGTGCCCTACCAGGCCACAGTGCTGAGCGCCTATGGCGCGGCGGCGGGCGGGATGCGCTACACGGTGGAGCGGTCCCTCACGGTGCGCCTTCCGGGCGGGGCCGGGGCCGCCGCGGAGGTCTTCGCCGACCTCGAGGCCGAGGGGTCGCGCCGCCTCGCCCGCGCTGGGGTGGGCGAGGGGAGCGGGCGCTTTGAGCGGTGGGCGGCGATGCGGTGGCGGCGCCAAGTGCACAGCCTGGCGGTGCCCTTCCCGCCCGGCCCCGTGACCGAGGAATCCCTGGCCAGGGCGCGGGCGGATTTCGCCGCCGAGTACGCCTCCCGCTACGGAGAGGGCTCCGCCTACACCGAGGCGGGGGTGGAGATCGCCCGCTTCTGGATCAACGCGCTGGGACCCGCCATGCCCGCCGCCCCGGCCTCCCCGCCCGCCCCGAAGAAGGCCGCCGTCCCGGCCGGAAGGCGCCCGGTCCACTGGGGCGGGGGCTTTGTCGAGACGGCCATCTATGATGGCCCCCGCTTGCCGGAGGGGGCCATCATAGATGGCCCCGCCGTGATCGAGCATCCGGGAACGGCCATTGCCCTTCCCCTCGGCGCCCGCGCGGTCGTGGACTCGGCGGGGCACACTCACATCCGGCTGGAGGCGCGATGAACCCCGTCCAGTTCGAGGTCATCTGGCACCGCATCCTTCAGCTCGCCGACGAGATGGGCATTCACTACCTGCGCTGCTCGGGCAGCCAGACGGTGGTGACCGGGAACGACGGCGCGACGGCGGTCATGCTCCCCGACACGAGCCTGGTGGCCATCGGCCCTTATATCGCCACCCAGTCGAACGTCCTCCCCCTCATCGTGCAGAGCGTCCAGCGGATGTGCGCGGAGAACCCGGGCATCGGCGAGGGCGACGTCTTCATCTGCAACGACCCCTACTGCGGGGCGATCCACCATGCTGACGTGGCGGTGGTGGCCCCGGTCTTCGCCGAGGGGAAGTTAATCGCCTGGCTGGGCGTGAGCGGCCACCAGCTCGACATCGGCGGCATGGAGGCGGGAGGCTTCGCCATCCACGCGGTGGACACGCACCAGGAGGGCCTCCGCATCCCGCCCGTCAAGATCGTCGAGCGGGGGAGGCTTCGCGAGGACATCTTCCGCTGGGTAATCAACCAGGTGCGCGACCCCCTGGTGGGTCTCGACGTGAAGGCCCAGCTCGCGGCCATCGCGGTGGGGGAGCGGGGGCTCAAGGCGCTGGCGCGGCGCTACGGGGAGGCGGTCGGGGAGGTGATGCGCGGCAGCATCGACTACGTGGAGCGGCGCTTCCGCGAGCGGCTCAGGAGCCTGCCTGACGGGGAGTGGAAGGAAGTCCAGTTCATCGATCACGACGGCCACGCGCCCGATATCTACCGCATCGAGCTCAAGCTGACCAAGAAAGGGGACCGGCTCATCTTCGACTACACCGGCACCAGCCGGAACGCCCGGGGGCTCATCAACAGCGCCTATTCGGGGCTCCTGGCCGGGGTGCTGTGCGGCACCTACATCCAGCTCGCTTACGACCTCCCCTGGAACAAGGGGATCCACAACTGCATCGAGATCGTCACGGAGAGCGGGACGGTGAACAACTGCGCCTATCCCGCGCCCTGCTCGATGGCCACCATCTCGGCGGTCATCGTCACCATCGATACGGTCTTCGGCGCCATCGGGCGGATGCTCCTTGCCAGTGAAGAGCTGCGCGGGGAGGCCATGGCGATGTGGACGGGCTCCTCGATGGGCCCCATCGTGGCCGGCACCTCCCAGCACGGCCATCCCTTCGTCTACACCGAGATGAGCCACTTCGCCGGAGGCGGCGGGGCGCGCACCGGCAGGGACGGGGTGGACACCGGCGGGATTGTCTTCAACACCACCCCCAACGTCTCGAACGTGGAGGAGATCGAGAACGATTTTCCCCTGCTCTACCTCTTCCGCCGCCACCTCTCGGATTCGGGCGGGCCGGGCAAGTTCCGGGGCGGCATGTCGGCCGAGCTCGCCTACGTGGCCTGGCGGGCGCCCGAGGGCCGGCTCGAGGGAAGCTTCGCGGGGACGGGGGGCGAGATGCCCAACGCCATTGGCCTCTCGGGGGGCCTCCCCGGCGCGGCCATCCGTCTCATCGGAATTTCCGAAAGCGGGGTGCACGACGCCCTGGAGCGGGGGGAGATGCCGCCCTCGCGCCTGGAGGACATCCCGGGCCGCCGGAAGGCTCTCCCGGTCAAGCACCCCCGGCGCGCCTTCGGGCGCAACGAGGTCTGGTACCACAACTGGCAAGGCGCGGCGGGCTACGGCGACCCCATCGAACGCTCCCCGGAGGCGGTGCGCCGCGACCTGGAGGGCGGGGCCGTCTCCCCCGCCTGCGCCCGGGACGTCTACGGCATCGTCCTCACCCCGGACGGGAGGGTGGACAAGGCCGGCACGCGGGCCCAGCGGGAGGAGCTGCGGCGCCTTCGGCTGGGCGGCCGCGCTCCGCGCCCGATGGGCTTCGAGCCTCCCGTCGGGGCGCGCCGCATCGGCGAGGCGCTCTGGCTGGCCGGGGGCCGGACGCTCTGCGGGCGCTGCGGGGAGGCGCTCGGGACGGCGGCCGAGCCCCTCAAGGCGGCGCGGGTGATTTCCGGACCGACCGAAGAGGCGGGCCCGGTGCGGGGGGAGATGTACCAGGCGCTCTACGGGCGGCGGCTTTTCTCGCTGCGGCGCGAAGTGTGCCCGGGCTGCGGGGTCCAGCACGAGGCCCGGGTGATAATGGAGGGGGCCCCGCTGCCTTACGTCAGGCTCGAGGAGGATTAAGAGGAGCCGCTTCCCCGCCTTGCCCGTTTCCGGCCGCGAAGTATCTGATTTTGTCCGGGTCGAGCCGCACGAAGACGGCCGCCCCGATCTCGTAGGGAGCGTCCTTCGGCGCCTGCGCCCGGAGCATCGTACCGCCCACCTGGATGCGGTAGTCGAGGAAGGAACCGAGGAACGACCGGTCCCTCACCACCCCAGGCAGCGTGTTGGGCGCCTCGCCCTCCCTCCCATGCAGGAGCTGGATGTCCTCGGGCCGGATGTTGAGGGTGACCTCCGCCCCGGCGGCAGGGCGCCCCGAGGCGCCGCCCGCGGGCGCGACCTCGACCCGCCCCATTCCTTCCACCTCCACGGCGGCGCCCGCGCCCGTGCAGGGCCCGGCCAGGCGTCCGCGCAGGAAATTGGTCAGCCCCACGAAGCCTGCGACGAAGGGGGTCGCGGAGCGGATGTAGATGTCATCAGGGGGGCCGATCTGCTCGATGAGGCCGTGGTTCATCACCACGATGCGGTCCGCGATGACCATGGCCTCGCTCTGGTCATGGGTGACGTAGAGCATGGTGATGCCCAGCCGGCGCTGGATTGCCTTCAGCTCGAAACGCATCTCCTCGCGGAGGGTGGCGTCGAGGTTGCTGAGGGGCTCGTCCAGCAGGAGGATAGAGGGGGAGATGACCAGCGAGCGCGCCAGCGAGACCCGCTGCTGCTGGCCGCCGCTCAGCTCCCCGGGGTAGCGGCTCCCCAGGCCCGAGAGCTGCACCACCGCGAGCATCTCGTTCACTCGGGTTTCGATCTCCCGCTTGGGAACGCGGCGGAGCTTCAGGCCGTAGGCCACGTTCTCGAACACCGTCCGGTGGGGCCAGACGGCGTAGCTCTGGAACACCAGGGCGACGCCCCGCTGGTGGGGCGGCAACGAGCTCACCGTGCTGGCGACCGGCTTCCCATCGATGAGGATGCGCCCGCCGTCCGGCCGCAGGAAGCCCGCCACCATCCGCAGCGTAGTGGTCTTGCCGCAGCCGCTCGGGCCGAGCAGGACCACACACTCTCCTCCCGCCACCGCGAAGGACACCCCCCGCACCGCGGCGAAGTCGCCATAAGATTTCCTCACCTCATCGAGGATGAGTTTCCCGGCCATTCTAGCGGCTCCTCAGACCGGCCCGCGAAAGCATCCGCTGGGAGGCGGTGGTGAGCGCTAAGCCACCCGCGATTACGAGGGTCGAGAGGGCGGCCATGGGGGGGAAGAGGTTCTCCTCCGAGAGCTCGTAGATGGACACCGCGATCACCTCGTTCCCCCCCGAGTAGAGCAAGATCGAAGAGCTGAGCTCGCGAACCATGATCACGAAGACGGTGATTGCCCCCGCCACCAGGCCAGCGCGGAGGAGGGGGAGGTCCACGTCGAACAGCGCCCGGACGGAGGAGGCGCCGACCGTCATGGCCGCTTCGGAGAGATCCTTCCCGATCTGACGGAAGGCCCCGCGCGCCAGCATGAAGACGAGGGGCGTCCCCTTCACCGTGTAGGCGATGAGGAGAATCCAGACGGTCCCGTAGAGATGCGCCGGGGCACCGCCAAACGCGAAGATGAGCCCGGCCGCGAGGGCGATCCCCGGGAAGCTGAACGAGAGGAGCACCAGGAGGGTCAGGAATTCCCGCCCGGGAAGGTCCGTCCTCGCCACGATCCAGGCCAGGACGAGCGCCACCACGGCCGAGAGCATGGCGGCAGCGGCGGCGAGGAAGAAGCTGTTCTTAAGCCCCGCCCGGGTGAGATCGGAGTCGAACAGGACGAACCAGAAGTTCTGGAGGCTCAGGTTCGCGGCCGTCAGGGGCATGCCGAATACCTTGACGAGCGAGATGGCGAGCAGGGTGACGAAGGGAAGGACGATGGTCACGCCGAGCACGAGCAGAGCGTAGCCCCCCAGGAGGTAGCGCCACCTCCCCAGATCCAGCCGGTTCGGATGGGAGGCCGCCCCGGCGATGGTCACGAACTGCCGGCGCCGAAGCATGCGGCGCTGGAGGCCCAGAACGGCGATGGTCACCAGGATCATGGGCACCGCGACGGCGGCGGCGAGCTCGAACTTGGGCGGGGCGGAGAAGAGGGTGTAGATGCGGGTGGCCATCGTATAGAAGTGGAAGGGCATCCCGATCATGGCCGGCGCTCCGAAGATCGCGATGGAATCCAGGAAGATGAGAATGCACCCGGCGAGTATCCCCGGCAGCACCAGGGGCAGCGTGGTGGAGAGGACGGTGCGCAGCTTGGAGGCCCCTAGCATGTCCGAGGCCTCCTCCAGCGCCGGATCCATGTTCTCGAGGGCCGTCACCGTGCTGAAGTAGACGAAGGGATAGAGGTGGGCCGAGAGCACGAAAACGAGCCCTTGGATGGAAAAGATGTTCATGGGGCTCGACTCGAGCCCGAGGAGGTCCCGGAGAAATACATTGATGTACCCCGCGCGGGGCCCGAGAAGGATGATCCAGGCCACCGCGCTCAGGAAGGAGGGGGTGGTGAAGGAAACCACCACCATGAGTGGAACGAATCGACGGAAGGGCATGTTCGTCCGCGCCACGCCCCAGGCCAGCGGCACCCCCATCACCAGGGAGATGCCGACGCAGCCGGCTCCCACCCAGACCGAGTTCACCAGGGAGCTCAGGATCTCCCGGTCGGTGAACACCTGGATATGGTTGGCGAGAGTGAAACTTCCGCCCGGCGACTGGAAGCTCCGGGCGAAGAGGATGCCCAAGGGGTACACGACGAGCGCGGCGAGCACAGCCGCCGCGGCGAGAAAGAGTGCAAGCCGCCCCTTCTCCCCGCGAAGGGCCCCAAGCCATGAATGCCGTGCAGCCATGCCTTCGCCGGACATCCCGGGCCCGCCGCCGCTACTGGGTCATGATCTTCTTGAAATTCTCGGTGATGCTCTTCTTCTCTTTCTCCCATTTCCCGAAATCGATGGGCATGAAATTCAGATCGGTCAGGGCGGGGTTGCCCTTCGGAGACTTAACGTCCGTCCGGGCCGAATAGAAGGCCTCGGGAATCTGGGTCAGGAACTCCTGGTTCTCCACGGAGGTGTAGTAGCTCAAGAAAAGCTTGCCCGCGTTGGGGTTGGGGGCTCCCTTCGTCAGCCCGGCGTAATGGACGTAGAGGATGGGCCCCTCCTTCGGGAAAACGATCTCGAAGGGCTGGCCCTGGTTCACCTGCGCATGCAGGTAGAAGGACAAGGCGAGGGCCGCGACTGGAGCCTCCTTGGTGGACATCATCTTGGGCGTGGCCCCAATGCTCTGGGTCATAAGGGGCTTGTTGGCGGCGAGCTTCTTATAGTAGTCCCAACCGAACTTGTCCTTGAGGACCATGATCGTCATGCCAGTCGAGCCCGAATAGGCGGGGTCGGAGTGGCCGAGCATGCCCTTCCACTTGGGATCCGTGAGGTCCTGCCACGATTTGGGGCCCTGGTCGGACGGCACCACCGCCTTGTTGAAGCCGAACACGATCATGAGAGGGAACAGCGGCAAGAGCACGCCCTTGGGATCCCGGAAGCGCTTGTCGAACTTGTCCTCCCACGGCACGTTGAAGTCCGCGAACCGGCCCTCGTCGCGCCACTTGAAGAGGATGGCCGGGTCGGAGAACGAGATAGCGTCCGACCGCTGGATGCCCGCCTGCTTCTCCGCCTCGACCATCTGAATGATCTGGTTCGTCCCCTTCCGGACGAGCGTGACCGGGATGCCGAACTTTTGCGTGAAATTCTTGGTGATCTTGAGAGACACCTCGCGTGACATCGAGGTGTAGTAGACGACCTTCCCCTCCTTCTTCGCCGCGGCGACCAGCTTGGGATCGTACTGCTCGGCCGCGCACGCGCTCGGCGAAAAAGCCGGGAGCGCCGCCGCGGCCCAAATAACAGCGAGGAGGACGGCGATTCGGTGCCTCATGAACATTCTCCTTCTTCTCGGGTGACTCTCTTTTCGGTCAGATGTAGTGCGACGCGCCGCCGTCCACTTCCACCGTGACGCCGGTGACGAAGCTGGCGCGCCCGGAGGCGAGGAAGACCACCACATTGGCCACTTCCTCCGGGGTGCCCAGGCGGCCCAGCACCGAAACGCGCTCCCGGTTGCGCTTCGCCTCCTCGACGGAGATGCCGAGACGCTCCGCGATCCAGCCGATGCGCTCCGGCATCCCCTCGGTGAAGATCGGTCCGGGGCATACGTTGTTCACGAGGACGCCGTGCTTCCCTCCCTCGTGCGCGAGCGTCTTGGTGAAGCTGTTCAGGGCCGCCTTCGTCAAGGAGGTGGCCATGTCGCCCGGTAGGTGGACCTGCTTTCCGGCCAGGCCGGTGATGTTGATGACGCGCCCCCCGCCGTTCCGGGTGAGGTAGGGCCAGGCGGCCCGCGAGCCGCGGATGGCGCTCATCACGTTGCGGTCGATCTCCTTTTGCCAGTCCGCGTCCGATATCTCGGCGATCCCGGCCAGCTTGATTTGCCCCACGTTGTTCACCAAGATGTCGAGGCCGCCCATGGCCTCGGCCGCCTGCTTCACGACGCGTTCGCAATCCTCGCTCCGGCTCATGTCCGCGCCGAAACTGAAGACCTGCGCTCCCGTTTCTTTTTGGATTTTCTCGGCCGCCTGCCGGAGCGGTCCAGGACGCCGGGCGCAGATGGCCACCTGGGCGCCCTCCGCCGCCAGCCCCAGCGCGCAGGCGCGCCCGATGCCCTCGCTGCTCCCCGTGACAAGGGCGCGCTTGCCCCTCAAGCCCAGATCCATGCCGTCCCCTCCGGTCGACCGGCCTCGCCCGATTTCATTTTGGATGGGCCCACCATAGCACAAACCATGGGACGCCGGAATCGGAGCTCCCGAGATTAGGCGCCGCCCGCCTTTTTTCGGATTCGCAAGAATAAAGGACCCATGCTCCCTCCTCCCCCGCCACTTGGAGGCACGGGGGGAGAACGGAAGTTCCATGAACTGGATCGCCGAAGCCTAAGCGGATGCGTCAGGCGAGGTGGGGTGCCGTCCGTTTCGGGTCGGCCGCATTAAACCCCTGCTGGACGGCCGCCGAAATCAAATCGACCACTGCCAGGCTCGTCTCCATCGGGAGGCCATCCACGCTCGTCCCCACCCAGCCCTCGATACCGTCCACCAGTCCGGCCGAGGCCGCCGCCTCCAGGAGACGGCGTTCCCGCGCAGAGGTATGCAAGAGGGCGCCGTTGCCCGTCAGCATCGCGAGGCATCCGGCCAGGGCGGCGGCGCCCCAATTGGAGACGTCCGCAATCAGGGCCACCTCCGCCGCCGTGCGAGGCGCCGTCCCGCCCCCGCAGGGGCAGCGGCACTGCTTCCCGAAGGGGAGGTTCTCCCGGATCACTTCCGCGAAAGCGCCCAGGCCCGACTCGTTCCCCGCATCCCCGATGGCGACGGTGAGAACCCCCCGCCGTTTGGCTTCCTCGATCAGGAAGTCCGCCTTCGCCATGGGCGCGGTGATGTCCTCGCCGCGAAGGCTGTGGATCACCCCTTTATCGTTCATCCCCCCCTTCTCGATTACCACGACGGCGGCCGGCCGGTACTCGTCCAGGAGCTCAGCCGCCCGGGCCTTCGCCGCTTCCATCCCGGAAGGAAAACCCATGACCCCCGCGACGTGGACCGACCCGAGGGATCTTATGCCTCTCTGAGCGGCGGCCCCGTCCAGGGCCCTGAGGCCCGAGGCCTCCACCACAATCCGCATCGAGGGCAGGAGCGGCTCCTCGAAAAGCAGGAGCGGCACCGCCCGGAAGCCCTCGTGCAAGGCTCGGGCGATGACGGCGGCGCCCGGGGGGCCGTCCGTCTCGGCGATGCCGGAGTCGACCATGGGCCGGTTCGGCCAGCCCGAGCACACCACCGCCACCCGGCCCGGCTCGCCGAAGGCCCGGGCCAGCCGCTCGGCCGCCAGCAAGGTCGGCGAGCCTCCGTAGAGGTCGCGGGCGGCGCGGTACAGCAGAGGCACGCGCCGCTTGTCCGGAAGATCGGAGGTGACTAGCTGATCGATCCGCTCCGCGGTGCGCGCCAGGATTCCCCTCTCGATGGCCAAGGTGACACCTCCGCCCGAAACGCCGAAAAAAACCGATTTTCTTGCCGACAGCCGGGTCCTATCATAGACTACGCTAGAGACGTGTTGGAACCTTGCGCCGAAACTTTCCCCGCCGAGGCCGACGTGAGCCCTTTCACCCTCCAGCTGGCCGAACGGGTGGCCTCCCTCCGGCTGGAAGGCGTGCCGCGCCCCGTCCTCACCCATGCCCGGCTGTGCGTCCTGGACGCCTTGGGGTGCGCCCTCCGAGGCAGCCGCGAGCCGGCCGCTCGCTTGGTCCGGGCGCTCGCGGAGCGGGAGGGCGGGAGCCCCGCCGCCTCCGTCTGGGGATGTCCGCTCAGGACTGGCAGCCTGCAAGCCTCCCTTCTCAACGCGGTCTCGGCACATGCCCTCGATTTCGACGACACCCACCAAGGCGTCCCCGTCCATGCGACCGCGGCCGTGCTGCCCGCGGCCTTCGCGGCGGCGGAGCTGGCCCGGGGGACAATCGGGGACCTGCTGACGGGATATGTGGCAGGGGCGGAAACCGCCATCCGCGCGGGGCTGGCGCTCGGGCGCTCCCACGTCGCCGGGGGCTGGCATCCGACCGGCACGGTGGGGACCCTGGGGGCCGCGGCCGGCGCCGCGCGCGTCCTGGGCCTGCCGCCCGAAAAGGCCGCCCAGGCGCTGGGGCTCGCCGCGACCCAGGCGGCTGGCTTCATGAAGGCGGTCACGGGCACGATGGCCAAGCCGCTCAACGCAGGAAAGGCCGCGATGAACGGCCTCATGGCCGCTCTCCTCGCCCAGGGCGGATTCACCGGCCCCGCCGACATCCTGGCGGCCGGCTCGGACTTCGCCACGGCCTTCAGTGAGGGCTACGACCCAGCCAGGCTTCCCTTCGGCGGAGCCCATGGCTGGGAAGTTTCGAACATCGCCATCAAGCTCTTCGCGTGCTGCTCCCTGGCACAGGCGGCGCTCGAGGCCGGGCGGGCCATCCGGCGAGAACACCGCCTGGACAAGAATCTCATCTCGGAAGCCGAACTCCGGGCGAACCCCCGGCAGATGGAGGTGGCGGGTATTCCCCGCCCCCGCACCGGCTCCGAGTCCAAGTTCAGCCTCGCCTACTGCGCGGCGGTGGGCCTGGGAGGCGGAACGGGCGGGCCCGGCGACTTCGAGGACGAGTCGCTTCTGTCGCCGGCGGTCATGGCGCTGATGGAGAGGATGAGTGTGCGGAGCGACCCGGCCCTCTCGGAAGTGTCGGCGCGAATCCGGGTGAGGACGGCGGGGGGGGAGACGCTCGAGAAATTCGTCGAGGTCGCCCGTGGAAATTCCGGCAACCCCGCGTCGGCGGAGGAAGTGCAGGAGAAATTTCGGTCCCTGGCGGAACCCGTGGCGGGCGAGGCGGCGGAGCGGATTATTACGCTGGTCCTAGAGGATGATTCCCTGCGGTTTCCCGTGAAAGTGCTGGCGGAGGCGCTGGCCGCACCCACGCGGGGATGAGCAATCTAGCCTTCCTTCACCACCAGCTTCTCCAGCTTGTCCGCCGCCTTGAGGCCGTGTCCGGTGACGGGGATGGCCACCGTCTCTCCGGCGCCGATCTTCTTCTCTTTCACCAGGATCTCGAGCCCGGCGAAGGGCACCGCGCTCGTCGGCTCCATCAGCACGCCTCGGCGGGCGAAGTGCCGGAGGACGGGCGGGAGCGCCTCGTCCTCCACCACCAGCACCTCGCCCCCCGTCTCGCGCACCGCCGCCGCCATCTGCCTCCAGCGGACGGGCCTGGTGATGCTGATCCCCTCCGCCAGGGTGGGCCGGGCCTCGATCGCCGGGATGGCCTTCAGGTCCCCGCGCCATATCTCGCGCAGGGGGGCGCACCGCGCGGCCTGGGCCGCATAGATGCGGGGCATCCGGTCGATGTAGCCGGCGGCGAAGAGCTCACCGAAGCCCTTGTGCGCGCCGATGAGCATGGAGCCGTGCCCGGCGGGGACGACCACGGTGTCCGGCGCCCGCCCCCCGAGCTGCTCCCACACCTCGAAGGCCCAGGTCTTGGTCCCGTGGTTGAACCAGCAGTTCCAGAAATGGCTGGCGTAGAAGCGGGACTCCGCGGCCCGCATGGCCGCGTCCGTGGTCGCTTGGCGGGGGCCGGGAATCTTGACCAGCCTAGCCCCGTAGGCCGCGATCTGGGCGCACTTGGCGGGGGAGGTATCCTCGGGGACGTACATGTCGCAGGCGATCCCCGCGCGTCCCGTGTAGGCGGCGATGGCGGCGGCCGCGTTGCCCGAGGAATCCCCCAGGACCTCCCGGACGCCCCACTCGCGCACCTTGCTGATCAGCAGCGTCGCCCCACGGTCCTTAAAAGAGCCGGTTGGAAAAAGAAAGTCGAGCTTGCAGAGCACCTCGCGCCCGGCGAAGGGGAGGGCCACCAGGGGCGTCATCCCCTCATCCAGGCTGACGATGCTCCGGTCATCCTCGATGGGGAGCGCTTCGCGGTACCGCCAGAGGCCGGCCCTCCGGCGGCTCAGCCCTTCGCGGGGGAAGATCCCCTTCACGTCCACGTCGAGGGGCGCGCCGCACTCGCACCGCCAGCGAGGCGTGTCCGCGGGGAATTCTTGGGTGCAATCGATGCAGCGGAGGATGAACAAGGACATGAGGGCGCTCAGGCCCCCGCGGGGGCTTTCGCGTTCTTGCGCCACCGCGCCGCCGAGCCGTCCGGCAGCTCCTCGACCTCGAACAGCCGGCCGAAGCCCTGGACGCGGTCCCTCAGGCCGATGCGCCGCAGGGCCGCCCAGAAGGAAGCCTGGTTCGCGGTCACGACCGGGACCCCCAGGTCGCGCTCGAGCTGGCCGGCCACGTCGATGGCGCGCATCTGGGTGCAGGAGATGAACAGCCCGTTCGCCTTCCCGGTATAGGCCTTGCGGGCCAGCCGGTAGATGGACTCCGGCGAGTTGTCGGCGTGGGCCCACACGCTCGGCTGGTCGAAGGTCTCCAGCGAGACGACCTCGATGCCGTTCCCCTCGAAGAAGGCGCGCAGGCGCTCGTTCACCACGTCCGGGTAGGGGGTGGCCACCGCCATCCGCTCGAATCCCAGCACCTGCATCGCTTCGAGGCAGGCGGTCGTGGTGGTCAGCGCGGGGACCCCCGCCAGCTTCTCGATGCGGCGGATGATCTCCACGTCGTGCCCCACCCCCTCGACGAAGCTCCCGCTCGTGCACCCGTAGACCATGACGCCCACCCGCGCGTGGGCGAGGGGCACGACGGCCGCCTCCAGGTGCTTCAGCGCTTCGTGGAGCACCTCCACCGAGGATTCGAGCTTCTCTCCCCAATAGACGCGGCTCGCGTGGACCGCGACGCCGCTGGGGGCCATCCGGAAGAAATCGGGCTCGTTGGTGTTGTTCCCCGAGGGCACCAAGAGGCCGATGCGCCCGCGCCATCCGTACATGATCACCTCCGCTCGAAGTTCATGCCGATTCTATCCGCGGCGCGCGGGAACGGCAAGACGCGAAGCCCTGGACGCCTAATCCGCCGGCGGGGGCACGAACCCGTAGTGCGCCATCAGGCGCCCGGCCTCTTCCCGGGTGCGGGCGCGGGCCAGGGGAGCCTCGCTCGCCAGGGCCTTGAGCAGCACCCGCGCCGCGGCGCCCGTCGCCGCCGTCAAATCCTCCCGGCCCACCTTGTCGGCCGTATCCGCCGGGGAGAGGTGGAAGCCGCAGTTCGAGTCCTTCTCGTTCAACCCCGCTAGGAGGCGCACGGCGGGGACGCCCCTCGCCACGTAGTTCGCATGGTCGGAGTTGTTCGCCACCCAATCGCTCACCTCGCATCGCGCCGGCTCGTCCCGCAGCGCCTCGCGCGCCCAGTCGGCCAGGTCGGAGAAGCCGTTGCACAGGAAGGTGAGCTTCGAGCTCCCCGCCACCACGTCCAGGTTGAGGTTGAGCGCGATGCGGGCAATCTCCTCCTCCCGAAGGCCGCCCACGTACGCCCGCGAGCCCTGGAGCCCCCATTCCTCCACGGTGTAGAAGTGAACCTCCAGATCGTTGGCGAAGCGGCCCCGATGGGGGACGAGGAGCCGGGCGAGCTCGAGCGCGGCGGCGCAGCCCGTCGCGTTGTCGAGGGCCGACTCCCCGCAGTTGTGGCCGTCGTAGTGGGCGCTGAGGATGACCTTCCGTCCCCCGCCCCGGCCCGGGAGCGAGGCGACGAGGTTGGCCGCCCGGGCGGGGGACGTCTCCACTTGGACGTCAAGATGAACCTTGCCTCCGAGGCGGCGCAGGAGCATGCCGTCCTCCCGCGACACGCCAATCGCCGGGATGGGCGAGCCCGCGGGGGTGGTGGAGCCCGTCACCGGGAAGCAACCCGGGCGCGAATTGACGAGGATGAAGGCCGCCGCCCCTCGCTCCACGGCGGGGAGGAACTTGCGCCTGCGGTGAAGGGAGGTCACCGAAAAAGAGTACTCGGCGTCCGCCAGCACGGCCCGCCCGCGCACCGAGCCCCCCGCGCGGCGGTAGCCCTCGTCGTCCCCCCGTCCCAGGTCCACGATCTCGAGCTCCACCCCGCCGGGTGGGGTGGGGGCGCTGTGGACCAGCGGCAGGGGCCGGAAGGCCCGTCCCGGCGGAGCCGCCGGATGCGAGAGCTCGCACCGGAGGCACTGCCAGCCGGTATAGCCGAATTCCCAATACCGGACATCCTCGAGGCTCGCCTCCCGGAGGCGCCGCTCCAGGAAATCCGCCGCCGCGGCCTCGGAGGGCGTGCCGCAGAAGCGGGGGCCCAAATCGCAAATCTCATGGAAGGCGCGCCACAGGCCAGGGCCCGTCCGGATCCGGCCGGCGATTTCCGTCAGGATCTGATCAATCGAGGTGGACACAAGTCCCTCCCTATCCCGCGCGCTCCCGCAGACGAGGGTTCAGCGCCTCATTGATTCCGTCCCCCATCAGGTTGAAAGCGAGGACGGTCAGGAAGATGGCCGTGCCGGGAAAGACGGACAGCCACCATCCCTGATGAAGATAACCCTGCGCCCCGTACAGCATGGAGCCCCAGCTGATGAGGTTCGGATCCCCGAGGCCGAAGAAGCTCAAGGACGCCTCGAGGAGGATGGCCTGGGCGACGTCGAGCGATCCGGCCACCACGGCGGGGGCCAGGGCGTTGGGGAGGATCTGCTGGAAGCACAATCCCAAGTCCCCCATGCCGGTGGCCCGCGCCGCCTCGATGAACTCACGCTGCTTGAGGGAGAGGAACTCCGCCCGGATGAGCCGGGCCGTCGGGGGCCAGCTCAGCACCCCGATGACGAAGATGACTTTCCCCAGGCCCGCGCCGAAGAGGGAGATGATGATGAGGGCGAGGAAGAAGCGGGGCATGATCTGGAACAGTTCGGTCATGCGCATCAGGAAGGCGTCCGCCCGCCCGCCGTAGAAGCCCGCCGCCGCGCCTACGGTGATGCCGATGGAACTCGAAGTGACCGCGGCCAGGAAACCGACCGTCAGGGAGACGCGCGTCCCATGCAGGATTCCACTCCAGATGTCGCGCCCCTGGTTGTCCGTCCCGAACCAGTAGTCCCGCCCGGGCGGGGCGAAGGCGTCCCCTCCCACCCGCAGGGGGTCTCCCACGGCCAGCCAGGGAGCGAGGAGCCCGATCAAAATCAGCCCCAGCACCCATAGGCCCCCCGCGGCCGCGGCGCGGTTGCGGAGGAACCTCCGGACGAAGCCCTGCACGGCCTTCTCCCTCAGAGCCTCACGCGAGGATCCAGATAAGCGTAGGCGATGTCGGTCAATAGATTGACGACGACGATGCCCGCGCAAACGACCAGGAAGATGCCCATGATCACGGGATAGTCCCGCGAGGTGATCGAGTCGTAGAGGAGCCGCCCGATGCCCGGCCACGCGAAGACAGTCTCGACCAGCGCTGAACCCGCCAGCAGGAAACCGAAGTTGAAGCCGATGGCGGTGACGATGGGGATCAGGCTGTTCCGGAGGGCGTGGAGGTAGACGATCCGCCTCTCCGAGACGCCCTTGGCGCGGGCGGTGACGATGTACTCGCGCCGGAGGACCTCGAGCATGCTGGCCCGCGCGATGCGGCTGTTCAGGGCCAGGAACCGCGCGCCGAGGGCGAGGGCCGGGAGAATCAGGTGGACCGCGACGCTCAGCGCCCGGCCCCATCCGCCCGGTTCCGCCCGCAGGGAGACCATTCCCTGGGCCGGGAGCCAGCGCAGCTCCAGGGCGAAGCCGAGGATGAGGAGCTGCCCCAGCCAGAAGACCGGCATGGAGAAACCGGCCAGCGAAATCACACTGGTGAGGTTGTCGAGCCAGGAATACGGCCGCCGCGAGGCGAGGACTCCCAGGGCGACCCCCAGGATGGCCGCGAGGACGAGCGCCGTGCCCGACAGGAGGAGGGTGGCGGGCAGGCGCTCCAAAATCAGCCCCAGCACCGGCTGGCGGTTGGCGAACGAGAAGCCGAGGTCGCCCCGGAAGAGGCGGCCCATATAGATGAAGAGCTGTTCCCAGAGGGGGCGGTCGAGCCCGAAGTCGACCTTGAGGCGGGCGACGTACTCCGGCGGGGCGGGAAAGTCCCCCACCAGGACGTTGATCGGGTCGCCGGGGGCGAGGTGGATGATGGTGAAGTTCACCACCACGACCGCGAACAGCAAGGGGACGGCGTGGAGCGCACGCCGGAGGATGAACTGGGGAAGCGTGGCCGAGGCTCTATCCATATCGGGGCGCCGCTCCTCGATTCCGGAGGCCGCGCCCTAGGGCTTCTCCCGCCCCCCCGTCATCCACGCTTCCTCCCATCCCTCGTAGGGAGTCCGGGCCCGCCAGAGTCCCCTGAACTTGGCGCCGGCCACGTCCACCTCGCTCCGCTCGAATAGGATGGCGGAGGGGATGTCCTGGATGAGAATCTTGGACGCCTCCTGGTAGAACTCTCCCCTATTCTTCAGGCTGGCCGCGGTCGCGCCCTTGCCGAAGAGCTCGTCCACCCGTGGATTGCCGTACCAGGTCGGATTCACGAAGACCGACCGGCTCTGGTTCGTGGCGTAGATCCGGACGAGGCCGACGGGGTCGCCCGCCGAGGTGTAGGTCTGGAGCGTCACGTCGTAGTCCCGCTTGCCGAAGGCCAGGTCCTGCATGACGGCCCGCTCGACCCCCACCAGGTTCACTTTCACGCCGACGTCGGCCCAGTTGCTCCGCAGGATCTGCGAGGTGGGCGGGAGCAGCGGGTGGCTCGACATGTAGACCACGGTCAGGGCGAAGCGGGTGCCGTCCCCCTTCCTCGGATGACCCGCCTCGTCGAGCAGCCGATTCGCCTTGGCCGGGTCGTAGGGATAGGCCTTGCGGTAGTCCGCCTCGGGAGTGACGAGCCACGGGAAGCGGGAGTCGAAGGGGGTGCTCGCCTCGTTGCCCAGGCCGAAGTCGGCGCGTTCGACCATGAGCTTGCGGTTCAGGGCCATGTACAGGGCGCGCCGCACGCGCACGTCGTCCAGGGGCTTTCGCTGCAAGTTGAAATGGATGGTCGCGTTGCCCGGCGTGTCGGTGTCCTTCCGGAACCGGAACTCCTTCCGCTTCGAGAGGCGCTGGAACTGCTGCTTGGGGAAAAAATAGCTCGCAATGAAGTCCACCTCCCCCGCCTCGAGCGCCAGAACGCGGGCCGGGGTATCCGGGATGACCTTGAGGATGACGCGGTCGAGATAGGGCTTCCCCTTCTTGAAGTAGTTCGGGTTGCGCGCCAGGGCGATGTGGCTCCCCGAGACGGACTCCTGGAACATGAAGGGCCCCGTCCCCACCGGCTTGAGCCTCTGGGGGCTCTTCAGCACGTCCTGCCCTTCCCAGAGATGCTTCGGGAGGATGCCGGACTCCGGGCAGGTCATCGACGTCAGGAAGGGCCCGAAGGGCCGCTTGAGCTTGATTACGACGGTGTGGGGGCCGGGCGTGTCGACGGATCCCACATTGGCCATGACGAGCCGGGCGCGGGGATGGAACTTCGCCACCACCTGCTCCAGGGTGAACTTCACATCGGCTGACGTAAAAGGCTTGCCGTCGTGGAAGCGCACGTTCCGCTCGAGATGGAAGGTGTAGGTCAGGCCGTCCGGGCTGGCTTCCCAGGACTTGGCGAGGTCGGGCCCGAAGCTCCCGTCCCTCCGGGACGCCAAGAGACCGCTGTACACCTTGCAGCCGACGCTGTGGATGTGGACACCGGTGGTGAGGATGGGGACGAAGTGATCCGGGCTGGGCGCGATGGCCTGGATGAGCGTGCCGCCGTACCGCGGCTTCTCCTGGGCCGAGGATGCGCCGGCCGCCGCGTGGGACACCGCTCCGCCGAGAAGGGCGGTAATGAGAAAAGGCATCAACCGTCGAAGGATCGCCATGGGCATTCTCCGCGCGGGGAGGAAGGCATCGTCGATGTCGGAGGAAATGGAAACCGCATGAAATGTATCACCCTTCTTCGGCGGGGGTCAACGTTCGGCGGATCGCCTTGTGGGCCCAAACCCAAGTCGATACTGTGAAAAACGAGGGCGGCGAGCCGCCCGCACCCATCCCGTGCGAGGAGAGCCATCATGTCTGACGGAAAGCGCCCGATCATCGCCAACGTCGATCGGCTGAACCAGCTCATGGATCGCGACGGCTATGACGCCCTCGTCCTCCGCTCCGGTAAGAACTTCACCTATCTCGCCGGTTTATCCTACCCCGGCACTCTCGGGAGGCACCTGGATTTCCCGGACTCCCCGAGGGGGGTGCTCGTCGTCTGGCCGCGGAGGGGGGAACCCGTGATGGTGCTGAACCCGACCGCCGCCCCGCTCGCGGAGCGCGACTCCTGGCTCTCCCGCATCGAGATCTACGGCTCCTACGCGGAGTCTCCCTTCGCCAAGGCGGCCGGGATCCTCAAGGAGATGGGCGCCGCGGACGGGAAGATAGGCTTCGAGAAGACCTACATCAGCGCGGCGGACTGGGAGGAGATCCCCAAGCTCCTGCCCCGCGCCGCGCTCTCCGACTGCACGGCGATGATGGACGAGGTCCGGTGGATCAAGACGCCGGGCGAGGTCACCCTCATCCGGGAGGCCGCGGACATCCTGGACGAAGCCTACCTCGAGGCCTTCGCCTCCCTCCGCCCGGGAGAAACCGAGCGCGAGGTCCACAGCCGCATCGTGGCGGGCTGCATCCGGCGCGGGGCCCAGTGGGCCCATGGGATGCTGAACCCCCTCCGGAACACCGTCATCTACGGGGGCGAGGGCGATTTCCCGTTCGAGAGGGGAGACATCATCCGCAATGACTACGTCTCCTACTACCTGGGCTACCCGGGCCATCAGTCGCGCGTCGCCGTCCTGGGCCCGCCGTCCGGCGAGCAAAAGCGCATCTACAAGATTGTCCTGGATATCTACCGGGCGGTAATCGTCCGGTGCCGGCCGGGAGCGAAATCGAGCGACCTGTATGCGTATGCATCAGAGCGGTTCCGGGACAAGGGCTACAAGCAGCGCCTCAACATCGTGGGCCACAGCGTCGGGGCATGGTGGCATCAGCAGGAGCCGCATATGGTTCCGGGCTGCCACACGCCCCTCGAATCGGGGATGGTCGTCGCCCTCGAGCCCCACGCCGACTTCTGGCACATCCAGGACATGCTGCTCATCACCGAGGACGAGCCGGAGCTCCTCACGGCCCGCATCCCGACCGACGAGATGCTCGTGGCGGGGTAGACCGGCCAAGGCTCACCTCTTCAGCTCCAGCAAAAATGCCGATATGTTTACAAAATAAGTCATTTAAATTCAATTTATTACATGCAGAATGGGCGGCGTCTACCACTTGCGAGGCAGGAGGGATTGTCCAATAATTCAGACAGTCCTATCCTATTTAGAAGGCCGGGCACGAGCCTGCGCTGGATACGAAGCCCGCTTCTTTTTTTCGAGGAGGGACCTCCCCAAATGTTTCCTCTGCTGACTGCATTTTTCGCCGCACTGGCCATCCTGCTCACCCCTCCGGCGGGCCATGCCGCGAAAAAGGGCGGCACCCTCAAGATCGGCATCGAAGGCGAGGCTCCCGACCTGGACATGATCGGGCCCAACTTCATCCGCAAGATCTACCGCGAGACGATCGGAAACGGGCTCGTGAAGCTGGATGAGAACTTCAACATCGTGGGCGACGCGGCGAAGAGCTGGGAGGTCTCCGGGGACGGCCGCGTCATCACCTTCAAGCTACACCCCGGCGGGACCTACCACGACGGCACCCCCTTGGATGCAGAGTCGGTCAAGTGGAACCTCGACATCATCAACGGCAAGGCCTTCCCAAAGTGGGTCCAGGAGCGCCGGAAGAAGGAGCCGAAGTACAAGTACCGCAACCACTGGATCAGCTACCTTTTCCACATTGAAAAGGTGGTGGTGGTGGACAAGTACACCCTCCGGGTCCATCAGAAGGACGTCGGAAAGGCCCAGACGCTCGACGCCATGGCCAGCGCCTTCGACCGCTTCGTCCTCGTCTCCCCAAAGGCCTACGACGACGTCGAGCAGTTCCGACGGAAGCCGGTCATGAGCGGCCCCTTCAAGTTCGTCGAGTGGAAGCGCAACCAGCACTTCTTCGCGGAGCGCCACAAGGGCTACTTCGACAAGGATCTCCCGCACGTCGACCGGCTCGAGTTCTACTACATGCCGGACGCGAACCAGCGGATGAATGCCCTCGCCGCCGGCCAGATCGACATCATCAACAATCTCCCCCTTCCGCTCTACGAGACGGCGAAGAAGACGACGGGAGTGGCCGTGCATTCCGGCCCCGCCACCACCAACTACGCCTTCCCCTTCAACGTTCAGATGGACCCCTGGAAGGACGTCCGCGTCCGCAAGGCCATCTCCTGCTTCGGCGTGGACCGCGCCCAGATCGTCAATACCGCCCTGCGCGGCCTCGGCAAGCCGTGGGTAGGCTACACACCCGCAGGCGCCAAAGACGCGCTCGACCTGAACGCCGAGTGCCCCTACGACCCGGAGCGGTCCAGGAAGCTCCTGGCCGAAGCGGGCTACGGGCCGGGCAAACCGCTGAAGTTCGCCATGGTCACGAACAACTCCGATCCGGCCCACCTCGAGGTGGCCCAGTCGCTCAAGTCCCAGTTCGCCAAGATCGGCGCCGACATGGACATCCAGATCGTGGACTACGCCACCTGGAACCGCGCTTTCGTGGTGCAGCGCAGAACCCAAATCACGCTTCAGAACACCCTTTCGGGCCGCAGCGTCAACACCCAGTCCCACACCATCCATACGAAGTCGGGGATCGACTACTACAACCTTAAGGACCCGAAGGTGGACGAGCTGCTCGATGCCTGGCGGTCCACCATCGACCCGAGGAAGCAGCTCGAGATCAGCCATCGGATTCAGCGCTACATGGTGGAGCAGGCCTACTACCCCAATCTCGCCAGCTTCCCGTTCATCCAGGCTGCCCGCTCGGACGTGAAGGGCTTCAAGAATCTGGGCAAGCTGATCCTTGATTACAGCGGAGTCTGGCTGGACCGCTAGGCGGCAGGCAATAATGAAATAAAGGCACCCAGGCGCCCGCCTCCTTTCCTGGGGGGCTGGCGCCTGGGCCGTCGACACGGCTGCAATGCTTCTTCGAATCCCCTTCCCGCCCGGGCACATCCCAAGGGCGCTCCGGGGTGCTTCTGGGAGCGAAACCTGGGCCCCCCGGCTTGTGGGCGGCCCGCCGGCTTCACCGGCTGGCGGCGAGTTTCTTTTGCGTCTCCTCAAGGGCGGCCCGGAACGCGCGGCTCACCTTGCCGATGCGCCGGGTGAACACCATGCCCACGCGGGCGAAGGCGGGGTAGACGGGCGCGCCGGCCTCATCCAGAGGCAGCCGCAACAGGCCCATGGCCCGATCCCCGGCCAGCTCGATGAGGGACTCACCCGCCATCGACAGCTTCCAGGGGCGGAGAGAGGGGAGGATCAGGAGGTCCACCCTCTGCCTGAGTCTCGCCAGCGCCTCGCCCGCCCGCTCGGCCATCTCCTCCACCGATTCGCGGGCCTCGAGACGCAGGGAGATCACCTTCACCCCCAGGCGGCCGAAGAACGCGCGGACGAATCGCTCGGCCTCCCGGGGCAGCAAGCCCTCGGGCAGAGCGACACGGCGGGTCCGCCGCCCGAGGCCGGCCTCGGCCAGGAAGCGGGCCTCCCGGAAGAGTTCCTCCTTGAGGCGCCGGAGGAAGCCGCGGTTGCGGCGGCTCCACTCGCGGACGTAGCGCCGGCCCTCCAGCCGCAGAAGCGTGACCCACTTGTCCCCGTGGAGGGCGCTGGCCGCGACCCGGCCCAGCGAATAGAACTTGCGGAAGGCACGCAAGGTCTCCCGCTGGAGCTCGTAGGGGGTGAGCAGCCGGGGCTCGAAGGTGACGTAGTGGCCGTCGAAGAGGCCCCAATTCTCGGTGCGGATCCGCGCCTCGGCCTGAAGCCCCTCGGTCAGCACCGTGCCCGGGATGGGAGTGAGGATCATGAACTGGATGGTGTCGATGTCGAACCGCTTGGCGAGGCGCACGGTGGTCCGAACGCTCTCGGCGTCGTCGGCGTCCGAGCCCACAACGAACATGCCGTGCACCTTGATGCCGTGGCGGTGGAAGACCTCCATGCTCCGCTGGATGCGCTCCACCTCCATCCGCTTGTTGTAGAGGGCCAGGGTGCGCGGATTGAAGCTCTCGAAGCCGACGTAGACGTTGAAGCAGAGGCTCTCGCGCATGAGATCGAGGAGATCCAGGTCGTCCGTCACCTCGGAGCGGACCTGGGCCGACCAGCGCATGTCGAGGCCCTCCTCGATCTTCCGGCGGAGAATTTCCTTGGTGCGCCTGCGGTTCACCGCGAAGTTGTCGTCGCAGAAGAAGACGTAGTCACGGTCCCGGTAGAGGCTCAATTCCTCGATGACGCGGCCGACGCTCGTGTAGCGGTAGCCTCGGCCCAGCATGGCGGTGACGGAGCAGAAGGTGCAGTCGTAGGGGCAGCCGCGGCTCGTCATGATGGAGGCGACGCAGCCCTCCCCCCAGCCGTGGACGAGGCGGAAATCGGGAATCGGAAGAGCGTCGAGGTCGCCAACGAAGGCTCGGTTGGGATTGTGGACATGGCTCCCCCGCCCCGAGCGGCCCCCCGTCCAGAACGAGAGGTTCGGAATGCCCAACGGGGAGCGCCCGCCCTTGAGGGCGTCGAGGAGATCGAGTAGGGGCCCCTCCCCCTCCCCCTTCACCACGAAATCGGCGTGGCCGAGCGCCTCGCCGGGCCGGAAGCTGGCGTGGGTGCCGCCCATCACGACGGGGATGCCAGCCGCCCGGCAGCGGTCCGCCCAGTCGTAGCCGCGGGGGGAGGTGTTGGTCAGGCTGGAAATTCCCACCACGTCGGCCGTGGCGAGATCGCGCTCGTCCACCGGGGCCACGTCCTCGCAGTAGACCTTGGCCTCGTAGCCCGCCCGCTGGAGAAGCGTGGCGAGGAGAACCGCCCCCGTGCGGGGAATATGCACCCGGCTGTAGACGTTCGGGCTTTCGCTCTTGGGCTCGATGAAGATGATCTTGCGGATTGGCCGCATGACGCCTCTCCTGACCGCTGGACGCAAACCGAGCCCGGACCCCCGAGGATCCCCCGCCGAAGCGTTCCGGCTTATTCAAACGAGATCCGGCGCTCAACGCTCCTTAAATTGGAAGGGGCCGCCGTATTTTTTCAGGATACGCTGGTAGTCGCCCTGATAGATGCGGTCGTATTCGGGAATCCAGGCGTCGAGGTCCCCCTCCCGCCAGTACTCGTAGTCGTAGGCATACTCGCTGGGCTCGGCCAGCTCCTTATAGAGGGCCGGGTAGCGCTCATAGATCTGGCCGGGGCGGCAGCCGATGGGCCGCCAGTTGGGGTCGTCGGGCTTGGAGAGGTTCTCCTCGTCGAAATTGCGCGTGCGCAGGTAGCGCAGACGCTCCATGTCGAGGTCGCAGATGAGGACGCCAGGCTCGGACATCGAGGCCTCCATGCGCTCGGGCCCCGCCACCACCGCCCCCGCCGACATCTGCGTCTTGTAGTTAAAGCCGTGCCCCACGTAGAGGTTCTGGCTGGAGAGGACGTAGAAGAGGTTCTCCGCCGCGCGGGCCCGGGCAACGCATTTCCAGGTGTCGGTGAAGCCGAACCCGGTCTGGCTGTGCCGGCCGTGAACGGGCGAGACGATGATCTCGGCTCCCCGCAGCATGAGCAGGCGCGGGAGCTCCGGCACCCAGAGCTCGCTGCAGATCTGGAGGCCGATCCGCCCCAGGTCGGTCTCGACGCAGCAGGGCCCCTTGCCGGGCAGAAGGTGGCCCTTGCCGCCGTAGAGGTAGGCGTTCAGGGGCGGAGTGTCGGGCTGCTGGCGCAGGTAGCAGGCGATCTCCTCCCCTTCGGGGCTGAGCAGGCGGAGCGTCAGCAGATGGGCGCCCGGAATTTTGCTCTCGGTCACGTTGCCCGCGATGACATACATTGCATGCTGCTTGGCCTTTTTTTTGAGCTCCTCGACGGGGTTGAAAGGGAACTTGGGGTTGTCGAGCGGCCCCGTCATCGGGCCCGGGTAACCTTCCGGGTAGAGCAGGAGCTGGGCCCCCTTGGCTGCCGCTTCGTCGGCATAGCGGATGGCGGCCTCCGCGTTCCTCCATTCTTCTTCACCGAAGTGGGACTCCGGCAGGACGATTCCCACACGGACATTCGCAGGTCTGGCCAACACGCTCCCTCCCCAAAAATAGAAATGCCGATATGGATATCCTATTATTCGACGTTTTACCTGTCAATTTGGAAGGTCCGTTACCTGTCACTTAAAAAGGAGATTTTGAGCGGGGCCGGGAACTTCGAAGGGAAAAGAGAAACTAAGTGCCACTTTTTGAAACTAGGCCTTATACCTTTTTCCCGGGTATTTCTTGATTTTTCCGGCTGTAATCCGACCTTTTCCGGCCAGAAATGGGAAAGTCCGCCGATCAGCCGATGCCCAGGAGCCGGCAAGCGGTGCCGCCCCGGATTGCCGCCCGCTCCTCCTCCGTGAGGCCCGGCACCGAAGCGACAAACCCCACGGGGTCGCTCTCCTTCACGGCGAAGGGATAGTCGGTCCCCATGAGCAGGCGGTCCGCCCCCACCGCGTCGGCGATATAGCGCACGGCCTCGGGCCGGTGGGTGATCGTGTCGAAAAACATCCCCTTCAGGTACTCGCTCGGAGGCCGATGGATGACACCCTGGCACTGGTGCAAGACGCGGAACCCATGGTCGAAGCGGCCCTGGATCCAGACGGCCATCCCCCCCGCGTGGGCGAGGCAGATGCGCAGGCCCGGGAAGCGGTCCAGCACCCCGGCGAAGATGAGCCGCCCGGCCGCCACGGTGGTGTCCACAAGAAAACCGATGAGGTTGAAGAGATAGTATTCCTTCATCCGCTCCCGACCCGGCGGGCTGACCGGATGGATGCAGACCAGCATCCCCAGCCTCTCCGCCGCCGCCCAGAAAGGGGCGAGAGAAGGATGATCCAGATCGCGCTCCCCCGCCCGGGCGCCGATCTCGACTGATCGCATGCCCAGCCCGTGGACGCGCTCGAGCTCGGCCGCCGCCGCCTCGGGATCTTGCAGGGGGACCGTGGCCATCGCCACGAAGCGGTCCGGGTGGCGCCGCTGGAGGGCCGCCGCCTCGTCGTTCAGCAGGCGGGAGGACTCGGCCCCTACCTGAGCCGGCAGGTCGTAATGGAAGAGGAACGGCGGCGGGGAAACCACCTGCCGGTCCAGGCCCTGCTTCCGGATATCGGCCAGCTTCACCTCCACGTCATGGAAGCCATCGAGCAGCGGGATGAGCCGGTTGTCCGCCGCGAGGGCGGGCCTGCCGGAGGGGAGCTTGTCCAGGCGGACGCCCAGGGGATTGTTCTTCTTCCCCACCCATTCGAGGTAGGCGGGGGGGATGTAATGGGTATGGAGGTCGACAATCATCCTTCCGCCTTTCCGCCGCCGCTAGTCCCGAGGGGGAGCCGCCATGGTGACTTGTTCCTGCCGCAGCTTCTTCCAGATGTGGGAGCGCAACTCCGCGAAGCGCGGCGTTCCGCGCACGTCGTACTCCCAGCGCGGGCGCGGGAGGTCGATCGCCAGGATCTCCTCGATGCGGCCCGGCCGCGCCGACATGACCACCACCCGGTCGGCCAGGTACACCGCCTCGTCGATGCTGTGGGTGATGAAGACGACGGTCTTCTTCGTCCGGCTCCAGATGCGGAGCAGCTCCTCCTGCATGAACTCGCGCGTCTGGGCGTCCAGCGCGCCGAAGGGCTCGTCCATCAGGATGACCGCCGGGTCGATGGCGAGCACCCGGGCGATGCCCACCCGCTGCTGCATTCCACCCGAGAGCTCGTGCGGGTAGTGCCGCTCGAAGCCCTTCAGGCCGACCATCTCGATCCACCGATCCACGATGAGCCGCTGCCTCTCGGCCGGTATCCCCGCGATCTCCAGGCCAATGGCCACGTTGCCGTACACCGAGCGCCAAGGAAGGAGCCCGAAGCTCTGGAATACCATCCCTCGGTCCTGCCCCGGCCCGGCGACCGAGCGGCCATCGATTCGGATCTCCCCCCGGTCGAAGGGGATGAGCCCGTCGATGATCCGGAGGAAGGTCGTCTTCCCGCAGCCGCTCGGGCCGACAATGCAGAGGAACTCCTGGTCCGCTACCTCGAGGCCGATGTCCTTCAGCACCTCGACGCGCGTCTGCTCGTCCGCGGCCTCCCGCTTGACGAACGCCTTGGAGAGGCCGCGGATGGAAATCTTGGCCTGCGGCAACGGACGCCTCCCTACTTCCGGCCGAGCTCCTTCAGAGCGTTCTGCAGGAATGTGTCATTGGTCTGCTTGTCGGTGAACTTGAATCCGGGCTTGAGGCCCATCTTCTTGGCGTCCTCGGGGGAATTCGCGATGAGCCAGTCGGCGCTCTTCTGAAGGGTCGCGCGCAGCGGGGCGCCGCCGTTCACCGGCCAGAGTTTGTACTTCACCAGGTCCTTGTAGCCCTTCTGGAACATGGCGTCGTCATTGTAGGGGGCCACCTTCTTCGCCTCCGCCGCGAATTTCTTGGGGTCGTCGTAGGCGAGGCGGATGCCCCGGAGGCCCGCCGTCACGAGCTTCTGGACCACGGCCGGGTTTTCCTTGATGAACTTGGACGTAGAGACCAGCATCGGCCCCACGAGATCGGGGGCGTCCTCGGAAAAGACCGAGACGACGTGGAACTTGCCCGTGTCCGTGGCCTCGTAGACGTCATTCAGGCCGACGACGGTGGCGTCGATGCGCCCGGCGACCAGGGCGGCGATGCGATTCTCCCCGCCCCGGATGTAGAGCATCTCGAAGTCGCTGCGCTTCATGCCCAGCTTGTTCGCATAGAAGTCGATGATCGAGGCGCTCAGCCCGGAGGTGTCGTGGGCGGCGACCTTCTTGCCCTTCAGCTCCTTGATGCTCTTGATGTCTTTCTTCGCGATGACCGCCCACACCATCCGCTGCTCCGCGACCGCCAGGGCGACCATGTCCCCGCCCTTGGCCACCGTCTGCGCGAAGAAGGAGAACACCTGATACCCGACGTTCTCCTTCCCCGACAGGAGGGCGCGCGCCACGTTCCCCTGCCCGCGAAGGACGACGGGTTCCACCTTGATGTCGTCCAGGTAGAGGTTCCAGCCCACGAGCATGGCCGCCTTCTCCATGTCGAGACCGGCGGGATACAGCACCCGCACCGTCCGCTTCGCCGCCTCCGCCAAGCCCGCGGGGACGGCGAGAACGCCGGCGAGAAAAAGGACCACCGCCATCTTGAGGAAGTGCCGGTTGACCGCTCTCATTTTTCCCTCCTGTGCGGAAGCCGGGCCGCCGGCCCGGCGCCGCCCGCGCGGGCTATCCCTCCGCCCCCGCGGGCGCCTTCGCCTCCATCCCGCTCCGGATGGTGCTGGACTCCTTCCATGGGAAGAGCCAGGTCTCGATCGCCTTGACAAGGCGGACCGAGCCCAGCCCGTAAATCACGATGACGATGACCACGGCGAACACCACATCGGTGCGAAACACCCCGCTGTAGGAGACGATCATGCCGCCCAGGCCCGTGGTGGCCAGGAGCAGCTCGGCGATGATCATCCCGCGGATGGCGCGGCCCAGCCCCAGCCGGATACCGGTCAGGATGAACGGCGCGGCCGCGGGGAGCACCACCTTCTGGAAGATCTGGCGCTGGCTCGCGCCCAGGGAGCGCACCGGTTCGATCAGGTCGTAGCGGACGTCGCGGACGCCCGAGAAGGTATTGATGACGACATCGAAGAAGCAGAACGAGAAGACCACGATCACGCGCGCCTCGATTCCGATCCCGAACCAGATGATGATGACCGGGATGAGAGCCGAGACGGGAGTCACGAAAAAGGCCGAGATATAGGGCTCGAAGAACCGCTCCACCGACTCAAACCGGCCCATGAACATGCCGAGCGGGATGCCGACGAGCACGGCGGCCGCGAAGCCCACCGCGAGCGCCTGCGCGCTCACCAAGGTGGCGAGGACGAGTTCCCCGGTCAACGTCACTTCGGCGAGCGCGGCGGCCACCTCAGTGGGCGGGGCCAGGAAAAGCTTCCCCAGTATCCGCCCCGCGATTTCCCAGAATGCCAGCGCGACGGCATAGGAAGCCGTCCGCACGAGGCGGGCGCGATTCCAGTAGCCCGGCGTGAGCGGAAGCCCTACCGTGCCCCGGCTGAGGGTAGTCAAAGAGAACCTCGCGGCGGCCCCTCCGGGGGCGCTTTCCCCGGCGGCCGGATGTGCGATCCATTGCATGGATATTGCGTTTATACTAAAGGCTCACGCGTCGAGCGTCAAGTTTTTCCCGGCGGAGGAAGCCCAGCGATGGCGCGGATCGTCGATCTCTCTCATCCCATCTTCACCGGGATGCCCGCGTGGGTGGAGATGGGGGGCACCTTCGGCTTGGCCAAGACCGTCGTTTCCGCCTGGGACGACTATGAGACGAGTGCCTACCTGCGCACCCACGGGCGGGAGCGCGAGCTCTTCAAGACCTGCTTCATCGTGATGAGCGACAACGGCGGCACGCATGTGGACGCGACCTATCACTTCGACCCCCTCGGCGAGAAGATCTCCGATGTGCCCCTCGGGCGCTTCTACGGCGATGCCGTCCTGCTGGACCTCACCCACCTGCGGCCCATCCGTTATGACCCTTACGAGCGCAAGGTGCTGGAGACGGAATGGATCACTCCGGAGGAGCTCGACCGCGGCCTCGCCAGGGCCGGCACCGAGATCCGCCCGGACGACATCGTGCTCCTGCGCACCGGGGCGGAGCGCCTCTGGCCCCGGAAGGAGTATCACCACTCGTTCGTGCCCATGCGCCTGGAGGCCTTGGACTGGCTCATCGACCGGGGCGTCAAGCTCTTCGGGATGGATCAGATCACCATCGACATCATCCCCGGCTATGACCTCCCCCACATGCACATGCGGAAGCGCTACTCGATGCACATGGAGAACTTGCGGAACCTGGGCGCGATCGGGCGCCCGCGCTTCCGTTTCGCGGGCTTCCCGATCAAGTGGGCGGGCGGGCCCTGCTCCCCCATCCGGGCGGTGGCCATCGTGGAGGATGAAGCGTGAGCCGCCTCTTCGACCTCTCCCACGAGGTGCCCCACGAGCCAACGTGGGCCGCCAGCCACACCTTCGGCCGCGGCGCGGTGCTGGCCTACAGCGCCCTCGCCGAAACCAAGCTCGCCCAGACCTCGCTCCTGGCCTTCAGCGACCACGTCTCCACCCACATCGACGCGCCCGCCCATTTCCACCCGGAAGGGAAAACCATCGACCGGATGCCTCCCGAGCTCTTCGTGGAGGCTCCGGCCGTCTGGCTGGATTGCTCGGGCGGCGGGGCGGGAAAACCAGTCGGGCCGGACGAGCTGGCGCGCGCCGCCGAGGAGCATTTCAAGCGGGGGGATGCCGTCCTCATCTACACGGGGTGCTCGCGCGAATGGGGGAAGCCCGGCTACCGCGCTTCGCTGCGGCCCTTGGAGCCCGCGGCGGCCGAGTGGCTGCTCGAAAGAGGCGTGAGACTCTTCGGGGTGGACGGGCCGGAGATCGACGACGACCCCATTCGCTGGCCCGCGCACATGCTCATGCGGCGGCACGAGTTCTACGTGATCGAGAACCTCGCCCTCTGGCCGGCCGTGGCGGAACTGCCCCGGCGCTTCCGGCTCATCGCCATGCCGCTGACCATCCAGGGAGGGACGGCCGCCCCAGCGCGGGTGGTGGCTGTGGCGGATTGAGCGCCGTCTGGCGACAAGGAGCGAATCCCCGCAGGGAGAACCTTGTAGGGGCGTTCCACCCGCCGTCGCGCCTTCGTGCGCCGTAGCGCTTCGGCGCGCAGCCCGCTTCGTCTCGGAGATGGGGCGGGGAGCTGGAGTCCCCCGGGCATCCCTTTTGGCCGAAAACGCCCAGTTTTTTGATCAAAAATCCCCCTTTTTTGATCGAAAACCGCCTTTTTTGGCAAGAAAATTTTCGCAAAAAAACGCCCTGAGCATGAAAGTGCGCGAAATTGCGGTAACTGGCCCCGGCCCGGGCGGAGGTATCTTAACCGAGGGGCGCTCCACGTCCGCGGGGGCGACCGGCCGGCCGCCCCTGCGGAACGGGCGCTCCGGATGCCCGTCGCGGGAAAGCCGCGCGAATTGAGGGAAAAAGCCCATGGTTTTGGCCGGGAGGAAAAAGGGGCGCAATCAAGTAACGGGTAATAACGCTTAGTAAGGGATAAAGAGGGGATAAAGCCCGCGCGGTGCGGTGCGGCCAGCCCCGCGGCCCGCGGCTCCCCGCCGAAGGGACGGCTAGTGCCGCTTAATGACGGATAAAGCACCCATAGAGGCCCCTCCGGCGGGGTTGACTGTCCCGCCCCCCTGCCCTTTCCGGCGGCTTCCGGGAAATTCCGGGGAATTCCGGGGAATTCAGAAGTTTCCAGCCCCAAAGCCTGTTTGGGGGCTCCAAGACCCTTCCGCGGCGGAGGCGGGGGCGGCACCGGTTTTGGGATAATTGCTAGGTCCCCGCCCACTCCAGGATCTCGAACCCGCCGAGGCGGTCCACCAGGTAGTAGAGCCCGTCCCTGTCCTGGAAGACATCGTTGCTCTGGGCCACCTCGTGGCCCTTGCCGGGAAGGGGGATGTAGTAGCCCAGCTCCTCGACCCGCCAGGGGTTGGAGATGTCGATCATCCGCAGGCCGCCGCCGAACCAAGTGACGGCGAACCGGGTCTGCTCCCCGTAAATCTGCTCCTGGGGCTGATGACACCCGTACCAGCACTTGGGATCGTAGGGCTGGTCGTCCTTGCGCGCCCGGTAGGTGGCGATGGGGACCGGCTTCGTCTCCTCCGTGGCGTCCACCACCCAGAAGAAGGCGTTGGGGACGGGCGCGAGGCGGTCGGATACCTCCTCATCGTTCACCAGGAGGATCTTCCGGCCCTTGATGGTGTAGGGGAGAGGCATGGCCGTGTGGGTGGGGCAGACGAAGGGCGGGCTCCAGTCCACGTGCACGATGGGCTTGGGCTTCGAGAGATCCGTGATGTCATGGATGTACCAGCCGTGGTGCCACCAGCCGCTGTAGAGCCGGTTTCCCAGCCGCATGGGATGGTGGCAGCGCACCCGCCTTCCCTCGGGCAGGGGCGCCTCCCCTCCCCCGACCCACTGCCCGGGCACCCACCAGAGAGCCGCATACTCGGGCTTCTCGGGATCCTTGAGATCGAGGACCCCCATGATGTTCCCCACGTAGCCCTCGGGCTCGGGGGAGCCGTAGCAGTAGCGCCCGTCGTAGGTGAAGCGGTGGTAGCCCCACTCCCCCGCCTCGACGAAGGCGATCTCGCGCGGGTTCCGCCGGTCCGAGATGTCGAAGATTTTCAGTCCCCCGCGCGGCTTGCCGGGGCCCTCGTAGAAGCGGAACTTCTCGTAGTTGACCAGCATCAGGTCCCCGTCCACCCGCACCTTGTGGGAGTGAATGTTGGGCGGCACCTCGAGCTGGCACACCACCTTGGGATTCTTCCGGTCGGAGATGTCCACGACGGTGGTGCCCGCCGGGGGGCGCATGTGGGCGAGGTAGGCGTAGTTCCCCTCCACCACCACCTGGCCCGCCCCCGGAAGCTCCATCCGGGCAATCGGGCGGAATCCCCTGTTCACTCCGAACGGGCCGTAGTCAGGCATCGGGCCTCCTTGAGGATGACGGCGCTCCGGCCCGGGCCTCCAGCCGGAAGAGCCGGGCGGCGTTTCCACCGAAGATCATGCGCTTGGCCGCCGCGTCCAGCTCCGTGCAGCGCTCGATCGTCTCCGCGGCCTGGCGCATGTTCTCCGCGCCGAAGAAGGGATCGTCGCTCCCGTAGAGGATGCGCTCCGCCCCCACCAAGCGAGCCACGTAGGCCAGCGGCTCGGGCCTGTAGCAGATCGCGTCGAGGTACATCCGGGCGAAATGATCGGCCGGGTCGCCCCACTCCCACTCCCCCGCGAACATCTTGAAGCCCCCACTGAGCCTCCCCCAGAGGAATGGGACGGTGCCCCCCAGGTGAGAGAGCATGACCTCGAGCCCGGGCAGCCGGGGCAGGATGCCGCTCTGAACCAGGCGGGCGGCCGCCAGCGTGGTGTCCATCACGAAGCCCACGGTGACGTCCAGCCGGTAGTCCCGCAGGCGCAGCCCCTCGGGGCCGGGACGCGGGATGGGGTGCAGGAAGATCGGGAGGCCAAGGTCGCAGACGGCCTCGTAGAAGGAAAAGAGGCGCGGAGAATCCACATCCTCGCTTCCAATCACCGAGGGCAGCATCACTCCCCGCGCACCGTCTTCGCGGACGGCCCGCTTCAGTTCCTCGACGGCCGCTTCCGTGTCCTGAAGGGGCACGGCCGCCAGGGCGGCGAATTTGCCCGGGTGGCGGCGCACGATCGTCGCGACCTCGTCGTTGTAGAGCTGGCAGAGTTCGCGGGCGAGCTCCGGTTCGGCCCAGTAGACCATGGGCGGGGCGAGCGAGAGCACCTGGGCGTCCACCCCCGACTCCGCCATCTGCCCGAGGCGGACGTCCACATCGTAGAAATCGGGCGTGTAGGTGTAGAACTCCCGGCCCCCGGCGTAGAAGACGCGGTCCGCCCCGGGCCTGGGACGCCGGATCTGGACGGGGTACTTATCCCCCAGCGCTTCGATCCGCCGGAGAAAGCGCTCCGGGAAAAGGTGCGCGTGGGCGTCGATGCGCATGGTGCCTCCCGTCAGCCCGCAGCCAGCATCCGGTACACGTTGCGCACGTTCCAAGGCATCCATTCCCGGTAGCGGGGCAACGACTCGTAGTCCCGCAGCGAGACGTTCCTCGCGGCCTCCTCCTCGCTCATCCCCTTCTTCCGCGCATCGGCCACGCCCCCCCGGAGCGCAGCGAGCATGTCACGTAAGTTATTGATTTCATTCATGGTGGCAGGTTTGCCGTGGCCCGGAACGACCGTGCGGGCGTCGAGGCGGGCCACCCTCTCCAGGCAATCGATCCAGCCGCCGATGTCGCCGTCCCCCAGCCAGGGGAAACGGCCCACGAACAGGAGATCTCCCACGAAGACGATGCCATCGTCGGGGAGATGGACGACGATGTCGCCGTCGCAGTGGGCCGGCCCCCAGTACTGGAGGACCACCCGGCGCTTCGGGAAATGGAACGTGAACTGGTCAGCGAAAGTGTGCCTCGGAGGGATGGGAACCACCGCGTCGTACTCGGGCGCGGCGATGCGCCCCTTGAACCAGTCCCAGGCGGGGTCGCCCGGGGGGATTAATTCGCTGATGTTGGGGCCGAACAGGTGGGCGATGCGCTTGCCGAAATCGGTGACGGTTTCTCCCGCCCCGCCGTCCGGCCCGAAGAGCTCGCGGAACTTGGCGAGGGTGATCTCGTGCGCCAGGACGGGCGTGTCCCCGGCGAAGACGATTCCCCCGCCGGTGTGGTCCAGATGGTAGTGGGTCAGGATGAGCCAGGGAAAGGGCTTGCGCGAAAGGGCCTCCAGCTCCGAGCGGAACCGCCGCGCGAGGGGGACGCTCTGCTGGGCGTCGATGACGAGGTAACCCTCCGGCGTCTCGACGGCTCCCGCGTTCGAGTCGCCTCCCGCCCCCACGAAGGCGTGCACGTCCTCGGCGAGGGTCACCAAGCGCGCTTTTTCAGGGCTCATTTTTCCTCTGCCTGGTGTCCGGAAAACGCGGAAGGCCGGAGATGGATCATCCTCCCGGCCGCTTTCATGACGGCGATACGTTGAATATTCCACCGAACGGACGCGATGGCAAACCTCCCCGCCCGCTTCATGCCGCTCCGGGAGACGGCCAAGCCTGCGGCCGCCGCCGCAGCGCAACCTTCTCGATCAGGGGTGTCAGGGAACGGCAGGCGCGAGGCCGGGGTTGTCGAGCCGGTTATTTGCAGGGGAGGAAGCGAACCACGGTTTCCATTTCTTCCAAGACTTGAGCCAGCTTGGCGAGAGCTTCATCCACGTCCGCTTCGGAGGTGAACGGGGAGAGGCTGAGGCGGACCGCGCAGTGGGCTTCCTCCTCGGAACGTCCCATGGCGAGGAGAACATGCGTGGGCTCGGGAGAGCCGGACTTGCAGGCCGAGCCCGAGGAAATGGCCACGCCGCGCTGGTCGAGGGCGATGACGAGCGACTCACCCCGCAGCCCGGGCAGCGTCATGTTGAGGGTGTTCGGGAGCCGGTCCACGGGATGGCCGTTCCGCCGGGCGCCGGGGACGATCCGGCGGATGCCCGCCTCGAGCCTGTCCCTGAGGCGGCGAATCTCCTCCGCCCGGCCGAGCCGGTCCGGGGCCAGCTCGGCCGCCTTCCCCATTCCCGCGATCTGGGGCACGTTCTCCGTCCCCGCCCGCAGTCCGCTCTCCTGCTGCCCCCCGTGGATGAGAGGCTCGATCTCCACCTCCTTGCGGACATACAGGACGCCCGCCCCCTTGGGGCCGTGGAACTTGTGGGCGGCGAGGCTCAGCAGATCCACCCCCAGCGCCTCGACATCCACCGGAATCTTGCCCGCGGCCTGCACCGCGTCCGTGTGGAAGAGCGCCCCGCGCTCGTGCGCGGCGGCGCACAACTCCCGGATGGGGAGGATCGTGCCCACCTCGTTGTTGGCCATCATCACGGATACGAGGGTCGTCCCCTCCCGGAGGGCGCTCCGCAGCCGATCCGAATCCAGGCTCCCGGTCCCGTCCACATCGAGATAGGTGACCTCGAAACCCATCCGTTCCAGAAAGCGGAAGGCCCCCAGGACGGAAGGATGCTCGATGGCGGTGGTGACGACATGGCGCCCCTGGTGCCAGCGGGAGAAGGCGGCCCCCTTGATGGCCAGGTTGTTCGACTCCGAGCCTCCCCCCGTGAAGATGATCCGCCGGGGATTCGCCCCGATAAGCGCGCCGACCTGGCGCCGGGCATGGGCGATCGCCTCGCGCGCCTGGCGCCCCGCGAGATGCAGGCTCGACGGGTTGCCGCAGCCGTCTCCCAGGTAGGGGAGCATAGTCTCTTTCACGGCATCATCCACTCGCGTGGTGGCGTTGTTGTCCAGGTAGATACGGCGGGCGGGGGCGGCCGGGACGGCAGCCGGCGTCATCGCGGAGGCATGATCGGCCTTCCCGTTCCGGCTCCCGCGCACGGCCTTCCCCCGCGCCTTGACGACCTCGCACAGGAGGGCCTTGTAGACCGGAAACCCGGATATTGCGTCATGGCGGGCGAGCGAGGTGAGCTCGTTCACGTTGGACGCCCGCCAGGCCTTGGGGCCGACCGGGCCGCCGCCCCCGAAGTTGCACTCGACCGCCCCCCGCGCGATGTCCTCGGTCACCCGCGCCCGGAAGCGCACCGCGCCCCTGCAGGTCCTCACCTCGACGGGGTCTCCCGTGCGGATGCCGCGCGGAGCGGCATCCTCGGGATGAATCTCGACCACCGGGCGCGGGCTCTCCCGCACCAGGCCGGGGACGCCGTGGTGCTGGGAGCGGAAGTCCGTCTGGAGGCGGGCGCCCGAATTGAAAATGAGGGGAAATTTCCCGGCCAGGGCCGGATCTCCGATGGGTCCCTCGGCGGGTTCGGTGTACTTGGGCAGGGGCTCGTGGCCGTGCTCTTCCAGGATCGTGGAATGGATCTCGAATTTACCGGTCGGCGTGTCGAACCCCGGCCGGCCGTCGGGGCGGAGGCCCCCCTTGCGCCACTTCTGGTATTCCAGCATCGGCGACGGGATGCGCACGGTGCCTCCCGCCTCGCGCACCTGCTCCAGGGTGAAGCCCGAGCCCTGAAGGACGAAGCGCAGGAGCGCCTCTTCGCTCTGGGGGTATTGGCCGCCATAGCCAAGGCGCCGGGCCAGCTCGGCCATGATGAGGTAGTCGTTCCGCGCCTCTCCCACGGGCTCGATGAGACGCTCCCGGAGCCGGAAGATGGGCCCGTAGACCATGTACGAATCGATCTCGAACATGGTGGTGGCGGGGAGGACGATGTCGGCGTAGGCGGCGTCGGCGGTGAGCTGGCGGTCGACGGTGACGAGAAAGTCCAGCCGGGAGAGGGTCTCCCGCCAAAGGCGGGTCTCGGGCCATGAGGTGAGGAGAGAGGCTCCATGCACGATGAGCGCCCGGATGCGGTAGGGATCGCCTTTCAGGACCGAATCCACCAGAGCGCCCGCGTGGAATTCCCCCCGGTAGCGCGTGTAGACGGGGAAGCGGTGCCGGTCTGCCGCGCGGGCGGGCGCAGGGTTCTCGACGTTGCAGGAGCGGTTGACGGGGAAATGGCTGTCCTGCATGGCGAGGACCAGCCCCCCCGGCACGTCGAGCTGCCCGGCCAAGGCCCACGCCGTGAGGACGGCCCGGATGGCCTGGACGCCGCTGTCCGAGTACTCGAGGCCAGTGTACATGACGGGGGCACACCCGTTGGCGCCGCATATTCTCCGGGCGAGCCGGCGGATGGTTTCGGCGGGCACCCCGGTGACCGGCTCCACGGCTTCGGGCTTGAAGTGCCACACGTACTCCCGCAACTCCGGGAACCCATGCGTCCAGTCGCGGGCGAAACCTTCGTCGTGAATCTCCTCCTCGATCATCACCTGGATGAGGCTCAGCGCCAGCGCCCCGTCCGTGCCCGGGCGGATCGGGATCCAGCGGGCCCCCGTGCTGACGGCGGTCTCGCTGCGGCGGGGGTCGATGACGACGACCTCGGCGCCCCGCTTGGCCGCGGCGAGAATGCGGTGCATGTCCAGGGGCGGCGAATCGGTGGCCGGATTGGCCCCCCAGACGACCACCATCTCCGCGTGCTCGATATCGGTGAACATGTTGATGAGCATCCGGCCCATTGTGACGTGGGGGGCGATGACGGCGAAGGAAACGTAGCACAGCGCCCCCACTCCCATGGTGTTGGGCGAGCCGTAGCGGAACAACACGCTGGAGGCGGAAGAGACGGCGACGCCCTTCGGCTGGAAAAGATCGCAGAGCGAAAGTTCGAAGGCGCCCCGGCCGGTATAGATGGCCGCGGCTTCGGGGCCGGACTCCTCCCGGATCCGAAGGAGCCGCTCCACGATCTCCTCGTAGGCTTCATCCCAGGAAATCCGCTCGAAGCGGTTCGTGCCTTTGGAGCCGATCCGCCTCATGGGATGCCGGAGGCGGTGTCGCGAGTGGACGATCGCGGGGGCATGCCTGCCGCGGAGGCAGAGCATTCCGAGGGGATGGGTGGCGTCCGGGCGGATATCCGCCAGCTTGCCTCCCCGTACCCCCGCTTCCACCCAGCAACCGGCCGGGCAGATCCCGCAAATCCCCCGCTTCCACTTCATCCCGCGTGTCCTGTCATACCGTAAGGTCCCAAGTCCCGCAGGTTTCACCCCGAAGAATCACGGGCACACAGATCGCAGGGAAAGCTGGAAGGCCGCGGGTAGAACCCCGCGGCCTTCCTCCGCGCAACCTCCTGATTCCCGTCCTTGTCCGATCGTCCGGCGCCTACTTCGCCGGGATAATCGGCAGCAGAAGATGCGCCGGCCGCCCCGGCCCCGTATGAAGCGTCACCTTCCGCCCGAACACCCGCAGCGGGCGATCCTGCGGATGGATGTGCCGGAACGGCCCCACGCCGTAGTAGACGCGCTCGCTCGCCTGCTTGGGCGGATTCTCGAAGCCGGGATAGACGTAATCCCGCCCCCGGACGCTCAGTCCCACCCGGTGGCCCTTCGGCACCGCGATTGAGGTCGGCCAGATTTCCACGTCGAGCTCGTATACCTCGCCCGCCTTGAGCGGCTGCTTCTCGTCGTGCGTATGATAGGGCCTGTAAGGCAGGGATTTCCTCGGATCCAGCTTTCGGTGCGAAGCCCTCAGCCAGCCGTGCCCCACGGGCGTGTGCGGGTCGTTCGAGCCCTGGAATGTGATCTCCCGCATCTCGGGGTCGAACACACGCAGCACGAGGAAGAGGTCCGCGTCCTCCGTTTCCGACGAGATGAACAGCTTGGCCGCGGCGGGCCCGGTGATCTCCGTCTCCTTCTCGAAAGGCGCCGTCAGGAAAGTGAGACCCTTCCCCACGGCCTCGTATTCCGCCGCTCTCTCCTTCTCATGAGGCTCCGTGGAGAGAGTGGCGTTCCCGGGATGGAGATAGAATTTCGTCCACCGCGTCCGGGCGAGGGGCCACTCGCTTTCGGCGCGCTCGACGAACTTTTCGCCCGGATGGCGGACGTGAAGAGCAATCTTGGGCTGGGTGGTCCAGCAAGTATCCTCACCCTTGAGGAAGTGGCCGAAGAAGCGCTTCTGCAGGGCGAGGCCGTAGTCGGTGTAGAAGTGGGTGAAATGGTCGAGCCCGTGCATCTCGAGCCACTTCTGCTCCGATGCGGCGTGCATGAATCCCTCGATGTTTCCCCGCGGGTGCAGTCCCACGCCTCCCCAGTTTCCGGCCGAGAGCAAGGGCACGTTGATCTTGGAGAAGTCCGGCATCCGGGCCTTCCAGTATTCGTCGATCAGCGGGTGATCGAGGAGGTCCTGCCCGTAATCGCAGCGGTTGGCGTTGAGTTCCTCGTCCGAGAGGGTCTCGGGCCCCGAGCTCCACTCGCCGTTGATCCGGCTGCGGAAATCGCGCTCCCCCCGCCCGTGCTGGCGGCGCACGACGGTGTCCTTGTACCAAGTGTCGGCGAAGATGCAATAAATCCCGCCGTGGTGGCTGAGGTCGCGGTACCAGTCCGCGGCACCCTCCCAGACGCACATGGCCGCGAGGTGGGGGGGCTGGAGAGAGGCGACGCACCACTGGTTCATGGCATAGTAGGAAATACCGTTCAGCCCCACCTTTCCGCTGCACCAGGGCTGCCCGGCCGCCCACTCGATGCAATCGTAGAAGTCCTTCATCTCCCGGGGGGAAAACACTTCCATGAAGCCTGGGGAACGGCCCGCGCCGCGCGAATCTACCCGGACGCAGGCATACCCGTCGGGCACCCACTTCTCCGGGTCCGCCACCTCCCAGTTCGCGTACTTGCCCGAAGAACCCGCCAGCGACTCGGGATACTTCTCGGTCAACACCTTCCACTGGGCGGGATAACCGTCCATGAGGTGCAGCCACTTGGCATAGGGCCCATAGGTCATGATGGCGGGGTACTTGCCCTCGGCGACGGGGCGGTAGACGTCGCACCGCAGGACGACGCCGTCATCCATCTCGATCGGGACGTCCCAGTCGATTCGCATCCCATTTCGCACTTCACTCTTGAAAGCCTCCATGCTCCCTCCCGTCTGGCGCTTCGTGCCATTCGTTGCGCACCACAAATCCCGCTCGGGGAAATAAGCGTGCTTTCGCGTGCAACTGCATCAAGCTTTTCTCACAGCCCCCCGCGTCGGCGCCTTGCTTCGGCCTCAGGCCGGCGGCGAAGCGGGGGCTGAGGAGGATTCAGCGGGGATTGGCAGGGGGCCCCCGGCCTCCGCCTGCCCCCGCGCGCGGACGTTCTGAACCACGATTCCGGCGATCATCAAGAGCGTTCCCAATGAGAACGTCCACCACACATCGGAGAAAAGAAGGAACGCGGCCAGCAGGAAGTTCGCGCGCTCCAAGACCTTAAGCCTGCACCGCAGGAATCCCTCGAATCCCGCTGCGGTGCAATAGAAGCCCATGAAGGTGGTCACCCATACCACCAGGATGTGCGGCCAGGAGGCATCCTTGTTCATGAGAATCGGGGTGTACGCCATGAGGAAGGGCACGATGTAGAGCGCCCAAGCCAGGCGCACCGATGCGAACCCCGTCCGCATGGGGTCCGCCCCGGCGATGCCCGCCGCGATGAAGGCACCCAGCGCGAAGGGGGGTGTGAGCGGAGCGGTAACGGTGAACCACAGGGTCAGGAGATGCGCGTTGAGGAGCGGCACCCCCAACTTGAGCAGCGCGGGCACGGCCAGGACGGAGAGGAGGATGTAGGCGGCCGAGGCCGTCATGCCCATCCCCATCACGTAGGCGGCCGCCCCGCACAGGAGGATGACCATCGGCAGCTCGGTCCACTGCCAGCCGAACAGATCGACGAAGGTCTGGGCATATCCCAGGACGATCGAGGGAAACTTGAGGCCCAGGCCGGGAAGCGAGATGCCGGCCAGCATGACCCCCACCACCCCCGCCGTTACCCCGATGATGAGCGAGTTCAGGGCGCCTTTTTCCAGGCCATCCAGCACCCGGGGGGAGGAAAGAACCAGGATCGCCGTGACGCCCCAGAAAAGGGATTGGCCGGCCTCGGCGCCCGCCAGCAGGAGGACGGCGGGCACGGCGGTGCCCGCCGCCAGCATCCAGTTCTCCCGCCAGAAAGTTCCGCGGGGGGCCGCCACCGCCTCGGCGACGATGCGCTGGTATTCCGCCTCTATCTTTTCAGCGGAATGGTGGTCCCGGAGCATGGCCGCCTTTACCTCCTCGGCCCTGACCCGGGCCCAGTCCACGCCGGTGCCCCATGGGGGCACGCCCAGGGCGCGCGCGACGAGAGGAGGAAGGCCGATGATGCGTGTATCCTCCCGGAAGAAGCCGAGGAAGATGGAGAGCATGATGGCCCAAAGGGCCGCATCGAAGGGGGAGCGCCCGATGACGAGGCGGATGACAAGCACCAAGACGGGGAGGAGGAGATAGCCCTCCTTCCGCATCACTTCGCCGAGGCGGGGCAGCTCTTCCTTCGGAATGCCGTGGATGCCCCATAGGCCGGCGCGGTGATGGACCGACATGTAGCACTGGTAGTAGTACATCACGGCGGGCATGAACGCGACGAGGGCGATGTAGTTGTAGTCGATCTCGGTGAAGGCGGCCATGAGGAAGGCCGCCGAGCCCATGACCGGGGGCATCAGGATTCCCCCGGTCGAGGCGACCGCCTCCACCGCGGCCGCGAAGTGTGGCATGAAGCCGGATCGCTTCATCATCGGGATGGTGAAGGTGCCCGTGATCACGATGTTGGGCGCTCCGCTCCCGCAGATCATCCCCACGAGCCCGCTCGATACGACGGCCGCCTTGGCCGGGCCGCCGCGCAGATGGCCCACCAGGGCGAACGAGAGCTTCACGAAGACATCCCCCACCTTCGTCATCTCCAGGAACACCCCGAAGATGATGAAGAGGAAGACGTAGCTCGCATAGACCCCCGCGACCACGCCGAAGATACCCTCCGAGCCGAAGAGGAAATAGGAGAGCTCATTCCAGGTGAAGCCGGCGTGATGCAGGCGGCCGGAAATCGCGTTGCCGTGGACCGCGTAAACACAGAACAGAATACCGAGGGCGGGCAGGACCCAGCCGAGGAGCCGACGGCACATCTCGATGGAGATGGCGGCCGCGAGGAAGCCCATGATCACGTCGTGCCAGACGATGATTCCCGCCCGCTCGCCCCGGTCCGCGAAGTTCACGATGTAGTTGAGGACGATGCCCAAGGTGATGACGAACAGCAGGACGTCCACCACCGAGGGTCGGTGCTTCGGGGACCGCTCCCTCGCGGGATAGTAGAAGAAGGTCAGTATCGCCGTGAAGAAGATGTACAGCGTGAGGTAATACTGGAATGCGTAGAGCTGCAGGGTGGGAAACTGGAAGGTTCCCCATATCCAGGAGAGATTCTTGGAGAGCCCGGTCGGAAGGACCGGGCCGAGGAAATAGACCAGCGGCTCGCCGAAGCCGAGCAGGAGATCCACCCGGGCGCTGTTGGCCGCGCCGTAGAGGAAATACCCGCTGAAAACGACCGCCGAGAGCCAAATCGCCACGCGGGGGAAAAGGCATACCCCCGTCGTGTAGAAGAAGAGGACCCCCGAGACCGACAAGCTCAGCAGGGGCAGCCGGATCTCCTGCCAAGCCCATTCGTAGTCAATGGGCATGAACAGGGTGAACGTCCTCCCTCCGATGAACAGTTGATAAATGACAAAAAGAACGGTCAGGACCGCCCAGAGGGGGAATAGTTCCTTCTGAAGGCCTGGCGCCATGATCCGGCGGGGTTTCATTTCTGGGGATATGAGGAATTTCAAGCAGCTGAGCAGGTTTCTGATGCCCGGGCTCATCGCCACCGCGAGCCTTCCTCTTTAGCAAGAACCGGAAGAGAAAAATCCCCGGACGGGATGCGCCCCCGCCCGGGGAAGGTTCGCTGCCCTAATCCACCTTGAAGCCCTTTTCCTTCCAGTACCGCGCCGCTCCGGGATGGGTCTTCATGCCGGTCATCTGCATGATCTGGAGGAATTCCGGGTCCTTGGCCTGCTCCAAGCCGCTCTTCCATCCGACGGCGATGTTCACCATCAGATCGGCGTTCTTCGGGTCGTAGGTGTGCCGCGTCACCTCGTAGACGACGTCGTTGGGCACCTGCGTGTTCGATACGAGCATGGACATGTAGACCACCGTGGTGAACGGCTCGTCTTCCATGCCCTTGTAGAGGTTCGTCTTATACGTCTTCTTGTAGTATCCCTTGCTGTAATCGATGAACGCCTGGATAACGTCGTCGGGCAGGGTCAGGATCCGGATCGGCGCCGAGTAGGAGGCCTGCAGGATGGCAGGCGCCCCGAGCGGGTTCGGAATGCCGAAGGCATCGAGCTTGCGGTCCACCATGTAGGTCGCCGCGTCGTTCCAGTTCATGCTGTCCTTGCGGACGCCCTCCCACAGGCCCGCCTTCTTCAAGGCGTACTCGATCATCCAGGCCGAGTTGCTGCCCTTGGGCCCCAGGCTGACGCGCTTGCCCTTGAGGTCCGCGAAGGTCTTGAGCCCGCCGTCCTTGAGTACCGCCAGCTGCAGGATGGCGTCCCCGGAGGGGCCGATGCCGCGCAGGGTGTCCCGCGCGCCCGTATCGCGCTCGAAGGGATTGAGCTTGCGCTGCCAAAAGTCCACGAAGGGGCCGCTCGACATGGCGATCTGCACCCGGTTGCGCGCGACCAGACGGGTGCCCTCGACGAAGCCGCCCGACTCCCGGTTCGTCGCCTGAAGCATCTTGCTGTTCCGGTTCACCACCTCGGCCACCGCGGCCAGAGCCCGGTAGGCGTTCGCCCCCTTCCCCGCGCCCGTGACGGTGATGCTGGTGGGCGCGGCTTCCGCCGCCATCGGGACGGCCAGACCGCTGGCGAGGCCAAAGGCCGCCAGCCAAAGAAGGGAATTCTTGGGCAGCCATTTCATTTCTCAGCCCTCCTTGAAATGAAAATAATGGCACGAGGATATCTAGGACTTTAAAATCGTAAAATGCACAATCGAGGTTGTCAACTCAATTCAGACTCATTAATCTGCTTAACAGGTGCCAGGATATCTCACTCACCCGGAAGAGGGAAAAATCCTTCAAAAAGAGTGTCTTATTTGGCGAGAAAACAGAAAAAACATGCGCCTTCGGAAAGGAGCCAAGAGATTTCCATGAACACGCCAGCCATTGAGTCGGAGGACTTCTTCATCGGCGCCCTGGATCCCGGCATCCGCCTGCATCTGCGGGAGAAACGCCTAAGAGGGATGAACCGCTTCGAATCCGTTTCCACCCTCCTGATGGTGCCGGGCCGGGGAGCGCCGGGGCCGGTCTCCTTCGACATCTCCGTCCCCGGATATTCCTGGATGGATTGGATGGCCTCCCGGGGGTGGGACGTTTGGACCCTGTCCTTCCGCGGGTTCGGCCGCTCGACCAAGCCCCCGGAGATGCTCGACGACCCGGCGGGCCAGCCCCCGGCCCTCCGGGGCCGGACCATGGTGCGCGACGTCGCCGCGGCGGTGGCGTTCATCCGCGAGAGGCGGGGGGTGGACCGGGTGAATCTCCTCGGCTGGTCGTGGGGCACCACCATCAGCCCCGCTTACACCGCCGACAACAACGACTCCGTGGGCCGCCTCGCGCTCTATGCCCCCTACTACGCCTATGACAATCCCGCCCGCGCCGCGCGGTTCGAAGATCCGGCCCGGCCGGGGGAATGGGACGCGAGGCGGGGCGCCTGGAGCTGGGAAACCGAGGAGGACGTGCGCCGAAGGTGGTGGGGGCACATTCCCGGCGAGGCGCACCATGCGTGGCGGGACGAACGGCTGGCCCGTGCTTATATGGACGAATGGTTCGACCTGGACCCGGAGGGAAGGCACCGCCATCCGCCTGCCATGCGCTCGCCGAACGGCTCCCTGCTCGACGCCTACGAGCGGTCGAAGAATACTCCCATTTATGACGCGGCGAAGGTGCGGCGGCCGGTCCTTCTTATCTATGGCGACCAGGATGGGGCATCCAACGAGGTGGAGGCCTGGGGGCTCTACCAGAAGCTCGCCTCTAGCCCGGAAAAGCGCTACATCGTCATCAGCGGCGCCACGCACTTCTTCCAATACGAGTTCCGGAGGGAGGTCTTGTTCAAGGAGGTGCAGCTCTTCCTAGAGGGTTGACGCGGGAAGAGAGCCTATCCCGGGAACGCCAGCTCCTCGATGAACGAGTCTTGAAAATCCTTCCGCCCTGCCAGTTCCACATACCGCGCCTTGCTCTTGAGCGATGAGGCGCGCGCCAGCTCCGCCCGGGAGAGGAGGGCGAGGCGCGCTCCGCTCGCGGCGGCGTTGTTCACGACGCGGACGCGACCGGCGGACTCCCTGGGCAGGAGGCCGATCCTGCACGCCCGTTCCGGGCGCAGATGGGCGCCGAAGGCCCCGGCGAGACAAACTTCGTCCACCTGCCCCCACCGGAGGCCCGCTTCCTGGAGGAGAAGCTCCGCGCCCGCGCGCACCGCCGCCTTCGCCGCCTGGAGCTTGCGGACATCTCCCTGGGTCAGGACGACCGCTCCTCCCTTTCCGCCACCGCCCAGGAGAACCCCCCGCCCCCCCTCCTCCTCGATGATGCGCCGGCGCAGGGGCCCCTCCTTGAGCGCGGCTGCCGCGCGTATCTTCCCCGATGGGTCAACGACGCCCAGGTCGAGAAGGCCCGCAGCCGCCTCGATGAGTCCCGTCCCGCAGATCCCGGAGGCGGATAGTCCCCCGACCGTGCGGAGGGTGAAGTCCCCTTCGCCTGGTTCCATCGCGCAGATGGCACCCGGGCCCACACCCATCCCGCAGCGGATCTCGCCCCCCTCAAATGCCGGGCCGGCCGGGGTCGAGGCGCACCAGATCCCTCCCCCCGGCGTCCCCAACAGGATTTCCACGTTCGTCCCCAGGTCCAGGGCCAGGCAGACGGACTTCCGCTCCGGCCGGCCGAGCCCCAGGGCGAGCGCCACCCCCACCGCATCCGCGCCGACGAAGCCGGCGAGCAGAGGGAGGAAATGCGCCTCCGCCGAGGCCGGCAGGCGGAGACCCGCTTCCCGGGGGCGGAAAGGAACACCTCCATCCGCCAGGGGCGCGTAGGGCGCCGTGCCGAAGGATTCCACCGGCATCCCCAGGAACAGGTGGTGCATCACGCTGTTTCCCGCGAAGACCAGCCCGGCGACCTGGCTCCGGCGCGCCCGGATGGAGCGGAGCAGGTCCGTGAGAAGGAAATCGACGTCGTGGCGGACGGCGCGGGTGAGTTCCTCCCCGGCGCCCCCTCCGCCCGTCTCCCGGGGGCTGGCCGCCAGCACCCGCGTCATCAGGTCGGCGCCCCAGGTGCGCTGGCTGTTCGGCCTCGAAGCCTCGGCCAGCAGGGCGCCCGTTTCCAGGTCGATGAGATAGCCGCACAAATTGGTGGTGCCGATGTCCACCACCGCGCCGTACGCCTTCGCCTGCGATGAAATTCCATTCCCGCAGCACCAGGGATCAATGCGCAGCGGAAGCGAGGTGTCCATCGTCTTGGGGACGGGGCTCTCCCCGGGCGGCGGGGCGAGGACGGCGAGCCTCCCCTCCACCCGGACCTGACAGGCCAGGCGCCATCCCGCCCGCAACTCTTCCCGGGAGAGCTGGAGAGCCTCGGCGGGATTGGGAGGTCCAAGCCAGGCGGGCGGCCCCTGGTTCGGGTCCGCGCTCCCCAGAGGAATGACCCGGCAGCGGGTGCATTTGCCGAAGCCGCCGCAGTCGGTCGCGATGGGAAAGCCGGCGGTCCGGGCGCCCTCGAGAATGGTGGCGCCTTCGGCGAGCCAGCCGCGGCGGGCGGGCTCACCGGAGAGAGGAGAGGCGCCCTCGGAACTCTCCGGGGAGAGACGGTAGAAAAGGACCTCGAAGCGATTTTCCCCGTCCTCCTCCCCAGGGGCGGAGGCTCTCTCAGTAGCGGCCATATTCCATCGCGGCTTCGAACATGGCGCAGACGTTCTCGGGAGGGACCTCGTCCTGGATGTTGTGGACGAAGTTCAGGACATAGCCGCCGCCGGGGGCGAGATCCCCGATGCGCCGCTTCACCTCTTCAAAGATCTCGGCGCGGGTGCCGAACGGGATCACGCGCCCGGTGTCGATGCCCCCCCAGAAGAACAGGTCCTTGCCGAACTCCCGCTTGAGCCGGGCGGTGTCCCCCATATTCTTGGCGGAAACCTGCACAGGGTTCAGGCCGTCCACCCCCACCTCGATCAGGTGGGGGAGGAACATGTCGATGCAGCCGTCGCAATGGTAGAGGAGCTTTCCTTCGGGCGCCGCCCGTTTCATCGCGTCGAAAAGGATTTTCTGGCGAGGCTTCACGAATTCCTTGTACATCTGCATCGAGATCATGGGGCCGTTCTGCGTTCCCAGGTCATCTCCCAGCAGGAAAACATCCACGTAGCCCCTCGTCTCCTCCAAGGCGCGCCCGATCATCTCCAGCTTGATCTCGACAACCTTGTCGAGAAGCGCGTGGATGAACTTCTTGTTCGTCACGAGGTCGGAGTAGAACTCGCCGAAGCCTCGCAGCCATTCGGCTTCCGCCCAGAATCCGCCGCGCGGGTAGAAGACCACCGCGTAATCCGTCTCCTCATGGAGCTTCCTCGCTCTCTCCCTCAGGCCGCGGTAGAGGCCCGGGTCCTTCGGATCGGGCCACGGGAAGCGCCGGAGCGCTTCGAGGGTTCCGTTCCCGTCTCCCTCGAATGGCCCCTTCAGGAGAAAATAGGAGTTCGATTCCTCGGTCTTTTCCCACTGGACGCCCCATTCGTCCTGATAAGTGCGCGGGCCGATTTGGATGTCCCGCCAGTCCTCCGAGGGGCCGAGGAGCAGGGGGCGCGTGTCCACGTGGAAGCGCCCGAGGATCTCCTCATCCACGAAGGCGACCTGCCCCTGCTTGGTCATGATGCGCGTCTCGGCTTCGACCCCCATGAAGCGCTTCAGCTTCTCGTAGGCCAGCGCCGAGATGCTGCTGACCGAGGTCGAGCCGAAGTCGATCGGGACCCGGTCCGCCTCCTGGTGGCTGATCGCCCGCCGGACCCGCTCCCTCGGGGTCGGCGCCCCGTTTCGGGAAGTCATCTTAGGTATCTCCCATGGGCTCAGAGCGCCCGGACGTGGGCCGGCGCGCACAGCGCCTTGAAGCGGTCCACGGCGACGGCTGCGTCCTTGGCGTAGCCGTCCGCCCCAATCTTCCTGGAGTAGGCTTCGTCGAGGGGGGCGCCGCCGACCACGATCCGGACCTCCGGCCCGAACGGAGCCCGGCGGATCTCCTGAATGATGCCACTCATGCGGTTCATGGTGGTGGTGAGGAGGGCCGACATGCCCAGCAGGCGCGCCCCCGTCCGCTCAATCGCTTGGATGAATTTCTCGGCGCCCGCGTTCACGCCCAGGTCGGTCACCTCGAATCCGGCGCCCCGGAGCATCATGGCCACCAGGTTCTTTCCGATATCGTGCATGTCGCCCTTCACCGTTCCGATGACCACCTTGCCGAGCGGCTTCACGCCCGTGGCCTCCAGCAGGGGGCGGAGCAGCTCCATGGCGGCCGTCATGACCTTCGCGGCCGCCATGAGCTCGGGAATGAACGCCTCTCCTCGGCCGAACTGGTCGCCGAGGATGTTGATCCCGGGGATCAATCCCTCGTTGAGGATCGCCACCGCGCCCCGGCCCGCATCCAGCTCGGCCCGGATCAGCCTGAGCACGGCTTCCTTGTCGCCCGATACGACTCCCTGCGTCAGCTCTGTATCGTGTGGCATGGCTCTCCTCTTTGCGACGCGGGTTTCCTCGTCCGCCCCGGTTCAATTGCCCCGCCGCAGCGCCTCGCTCATGGCGCGGATGTGGGCGGGCGTCGTCCCGCAACACCCTCCGATGTACCGGGCTCCCCCCTCGCGGCATCGGACCGCGTGGGCGGCCATCTCCCGGGCGCCCGCCTCGTAGCGGACCTCCCCCTCCCTCGCCCGAGGGATCCCCGCGTTGGACTGGACGATGAGGGGGAGGCCGGGATTCGCCAGGCTCATCTCATTGAGAATCTTCTCCATCTCGGAGGGGCCGTTGCCGCAGTTGGATCCGATCGCCCGGATGCCGGCCCCCGCCATCTCCAGGGCGGCCCGTCTCGGGGAAACCCCCATCATGGTGCGGCCGTGCGTATCGAAGGTCATGGTGCAGAAGACGGGCAGTCCGCAGGCCACGCGAGCCCCCTCCGCCCCGGCGCGAACTTCCTCCAGGTCGCTCATCGTCTCGAGCAAGATGAAATCCGCCCCGCCCTCGGCGAGCCCCCGGCACTGTTCGGCGAAGATGTCCCGGGCGTCCTCGAAGGAGAGCTCCCCCACCGGCTGGAGAAGCGCGCCCGTCGGCCCCGCCGATCCCGCCACCAGCACCCGCCGCCCCGAGCCGTCCGCCGCTTCCCGGGCAATTCCGGCGCCCGCCTGGTTCAGCTCCCTCGTGCATCCATTCAGGCCGTGAAGGGAGAGACGGAAACGGTTTCCGCCAAAGGTATTTGTGGTCACGACATCGGCCCCGGCGGCGATGTAGGCCTCATGGATGGAGCGGACGACCTTGGGACTCGCCGTATTCAGCCGCTCCGGGGCGTCGCCCGGCTCCAGGCCGGCGGCCTGGAGCATGGTGCCCATCGCGCCGTCTCCGATGAGAAGGCCGCTTCCCGCAAGCCATTCGTCCAGAAGGCTCATCTCTGGAACTTCCCCGGCAATGCTTCCCTCAACAGCCCCGGCGACCATCAGTATTTAAGAGTAACATATCCTGTATAGGCCCAAAAACTTCCTCTTGCCCCGGGATGTAACCGCCTGGTTTCCCCCAGCCTGCATTCGGCGCAGGTTCCGGCCATGCATAAACCGATGGCGCCTTAAAAGGGGGCCAAAAATCGCACAGATCAGGCAGCGGCCGGGCCACGCCAGGGCCGGCCGGTTCCCGTGCGGGCGGCCTGATAGGCCCGGGGAACAGGGGATTGGACTGGAAAAACCGGGGGCCTCCCGCTTTATCGCGGGACGGCCCCCGGTGGATCGGATGCTTTAGTTGAGTTTGGCCTTCCAGCCTTCCGGCGGGTTGTTGCCGTCGAAGTCGTAGCTGTCCACGTTCTTGGGCGTGACGATGACGGTCCGGTTCCACGTCATCCCAGGCACCTTCTGCCCCAGGGCCATCTTCACGGCCAAGCGCATGGCATCCCTCGCCATGTTCACGGGCGTGTTGGGCACCAGGACCTGTACATAACCCTCCCGTAGGGCTTGCTCCTGATGCTTGGCGATGTCCTGACAGGAGACCATCACGTCGCCCGGCTTCTTGCCGCGGGCCTTGAGGGCCTGCACGACCCCCTGCTGAATCAGGCCGCCGAAGCAGTACACCCCCTTCAGGTCGGGATGGGCTTGGAGGATATCCTCCATGTTCTTGAGGCCCTCGGCCGGATCGCTGGCGGACCACTTGGTGACCACGACCTTGATGCCCTTGAAGCGCCGGAGATATTCGAGCGCGCCGTCGTAGCGCCACTTGGCCGCGTCGGCCCCCGGAGGGCCAGGGAGCATGGCCACCTTGCCCTTGCCTCCGATGGCTTCCGCCAGCCCTGCCCCGTTCAGCATCCCGATTTCGTAGTCCGACTTCATCACCTGCACCGCGACCGGCGTGCGGAGAGCGATGTTGTCCACGACCACGGGAATCTTGGCCGTGACCGCCTTTTTGTACGTCGGCACCATGCCCGTGCTGCTGACTGCGTTGAGGATGATGGCATCCGGTTTCGTCTGGATCGCATCCTCGAACTGCTGGATCTGCTTGCTCAGGAAGGCATAGCCGCCCGCGTCGAAAATCTGGAAGGTCACGCCCAGCCGCTTCGCCTCGTCCTCGTATCCGTACCACTTCGACTGGAAGTAGGGGTCCGGCCCGTTGGGGATGAAGACCACCACCCGGATCTTCTTGCCGGCCGGGACCTTGGGGGCGGCCACCGCCGCCGCGTAGTGATCCTCCGCCGCCCATAGTTCGGGGACCGGGCCCAGGAGCAGCATCGCCAGGGGCACTGCCAGCAGGGCCAGCCACAGCATCTTTCGTCGTGTCATAGCGTCTTCCTCCCGATTCGACTCGACCGCCACGGAACCTGCAACTCCCTTTTCTCTCCCGCTACGCGACCCGCCGCCGCGCCACCGAGAGCCAGAAAGCGGCGATGATGATGCCCCCAATGATCATCTGCTGGACGAAGGTGGACACCCCCAGGATGTTCAGGCCGTTCCCCAGGAAGGCGATGATGAGGACGCCCATGGCCGTCCGGTAAATGCCGCCCTCGCCGCCCATGAAGTTTGTCCCTCCGATGGCCACGGAGGCGATGCCGTCCATCAGAAGGGGGAAGCCTCCCAGGTGGGGATGTCCCGAGGCCGAGCGGGACGAGAGGAGATAGGCGGCGACGGCCACGCAGAGGCCGCTCACCATGTAGATGACCATCTTCACCCGCTGCACCGGCACCCCCGACATGGCGGCGGCCTCCTCGTTCCCGCCGATGGCGTACACGTACCGGCCGAAAGGCGTCCGGCTCATCAGGAGGTACAGGAGGCCCGCCACCCCCAGGGCCACGAGGAGAGGGACCGGGACGGGGCCGATGTGCCCCTGCCCCAGCCAGAAGAAGACGGGCGCTTGCACGCTCTTCCCGGTCACGTCCATGAAAAAGAGGGTCCGGCCGGAGGTATAGACCAAGGCCAGCCCGCCCGCGATGTAGAGCATCCCGACCGTCGCCAGGAACGGCTGGATCCGGACGTAGGCCACCATCAGCCCGGTGAAGAGCCCGGCCGCCGCGCCCGCGAGCAGTCCGATGGAGGTTCCGGCCGCGAAGCCGAAGTGGATGATGGCGTCCACGGCGACGACGCTCACCAGGCTCGCCACCATCCCCTGCGAGAGATCGATACCCGCGCTGAGGATGGTGATGGTCTGGCCCGCGGCGATGATGTAGAGGATGGCCGCGTGGCGGATCACGTTGCCCAGGTTCTCGCCCGTCAGGAAGTGCGGGCTGCGGAGCGAGAAGAAGACCCCCATGCCCACCAGCGCCGCCGCCAGCAGGACCACCTGCCAGTCCACTTCGGCAGGGAGCTGAGGCCGCGCCACCGCCGTGCGAATCCGCGCTGCGGCACCGGCCGCGTCCAAGGCTTGCGTTCTCTCGGGTGCCGTTTCCATCGGTCTTCCCTCGGCCATCCTCAGCGCCGCTGCACGCCCCGCATGGCCGTGGCGGCCACGGAGGCCAGAATAATTCCGCCAATGACCACCTGCTGAATGAAGGTGGACATCCCCAGCAGGTTCAGGCCGTTCACCATGAGGCTGATCACCAGCATCCCGAGGAAGGTCTTGAGGACGCCCCCCCGGCCGCCGAAGAGGGAGGTTCCCCCGATGACCACCGATCCCAGGGACTGGAGGAGAAGATCGCCGCCGCCCAGGAGCGGCTCGCCCGAGATCGCTCGGGCCGTGAGGATGTATCCCCCGATGCCGCTCAGTATCCCGCTCAGGGTGTAGACCCCGACCAGCACCCAGGGCACCCGGATTCCCGAGGTAAGCGCCGCCTCGGGGTGCCCGCCCACTGCGTAGATGTGGCGGCCCAGCCGCGTCCGCTGGAGAAAGAAGTGAAGGAAGACGAGCCCGATGCCCATGAACACGGCCGGGACGGGCACCGGGCCCAGGCTTCCCTGCCCCACCCACGCGAAGTAGGGCAGGATGTCCTCTGGGATGCCGGCGATGGGCTCCCCCCCCGTATATTGCAGGGCGAGGCCGGCGGCCACGAACGATGTGCCCACGGTCACGATGATGGGGCTGAGGCGGACGATTCCCACCAGGACGCCGTTGATGAGCCCCACCACGAGCCCCACCAGAAGCCCGGCGCCGGTGCCCGCCGCCAGGCCGAACTGCATCATCACTCCAATGGTGATCACGCTGGTCAGGCTCACGATTGAGCCCTGAGAGAGGTCGATGCCGCCCGCCAGCAGACAGAGGGTCTGGCCCATCGCCAGGAAAAAGAGGGGGCTGGCCTGGCGCAGGATATTGGAGAAGTTCTCCACCCGGAGGAAGTGGGGCGAGAGACTCGTATAGACGACGCCCATGCCGGCCAGCACGGCCAGGAGAGCCACATCGCTCCAGGCGATGTTCCAGCCCTTCCGTCCCGGCAGATGACCCGCGGCCGCCTCGACCGTCGCCATGGTTCCTCCCTCAGACCGCCGCCGGCGCGGCGGGCGGGGCTTCGTCCAGCATGGCGGCGCGGAGGATCTTCTCCTGGGTGGCTTCCGCCCGCGAGAACTCGCCCGTGAGGCGGCCCTCCCGCATCACCAGAATCCGATCGCTCATGCCCAGGATCTCCGGCATCTCCGAGGAAATCATCAAGACGCCGGCGCCGCCCCGGGCCAGCTCCACCATGAGCCGGTGCACCTCGTACTTGGCCCCCACGTCGATGCCGCGCGTCGGCTCATCGAAGATGAGCACATCCGCCCCCGAGCAGAGCCACTTGGCCAGGACCACCTTCTGCTGATTGCCACCGCTCAGGAACCGCACCTGGCGGTCCAGCCTCGGCGTGGCGATGTTCAGCCTCCCGGCGTACTCACGGGGCAGGACTGCCTCGCGCTTGCGGTCGAGGAACAGCCACCGGACAAGGCGCCCCAGGGCGACCAGGGTGATGTTGGCGGCCACGGAGAGAAGGAGGATGACACCTTGGTTCTTGCGATCCTCGGGGATGAGCCCCAGGCCCCGGCGGATGGTATCGCGCGGGGTACGGGGGCGGAGGCGCTCACCTCTCAGCACGATGTTTCCCTGGTCGGCGCGATCCACCCCGAGGATAGCCCGGGCCATCTCCGTGCGGCCTGCGCCCACCAGCCCCGCCAGACCCAGGATTTCCCCTCGGCGGAGCGAAAAGCTGATGTCCCGGAAGGCGTTCCCTTCCCCCAGGCCCTCCACCCGGAGCACCTCCTCGCCAGCCTCCCGGGGCTCCCAGGGGAACTTCTCCGCCAGCTCCCGGCCCACCATGAGGCGGATGGTGTCTTCCGGCGAGAGCTCCTGTACCGGACCCGTGTGCACGTGACGTCCGTCCCGCAGGATGGACACCCGGTCCCCGATTTCCGCCACCTCCTCGAGCCTGTGGGAGATGTAGATAATCCCGACCCCCTGTTCCCGCAGGCGCCGGACGACAGCGAAGAGAGCCTTCACTTCCTCCTGGTCCAGCGATGAAGTGGGCTCGTCCATCACCATGATGCGGCAGCGGGCGCGGATGGCCTTGGCGATCTCCACCATCTGGCGGTCGGCCACGCTCAGCTCTTCCACAGGGATGCGCGGATCCAGCGAGCGGCCGAGGCTCCGAAGGAAATCGGCCGAGACGGAATTCATGGTGGCCCGGTCGATGAGACGGGCAGGGCCGACCGGCTCCTCGCCCAGGAAGATGTTTTCCGCGACCGAGAGCTGAGGGATCAGGTTCAGCTCTTGATAAATCGTGCGTATCCCGAGCTCCCGGGCGCGGCGCGGCGAGTCTATTTCCACCTCCTTCCCCTCCAGAAGGATGCGGCCTTCGTCCTTCTGGTAGAGCCCGGCGAGAATCTTGATGAGGGTGGACTTTCCGGCGCCGTTCTCGCCCAGCAGGACGTGTACCTCCCCGGCGCGCAGGTCGAAATTCACGGCGTCCAGGGCGCGGACCCCGGGGAACTCCTTGGCGATTCCTTCCATGCGGAGCACCATCGAAAGCGTCCTTCCCGAGCTCGCGCCGCATCTCACGCCCGCCGCTGGAACCGCCCGGCAAGATCGAGGAGATGCCCGGCGTGAGCGCCAGACTGGAGGGGCCATGCCGGATAACAGGGTGCCCAACCGCTGGGGAAACAAGAGAAATATAGTTTCTACTCCGATTTTATGTCAACCTCCCTATCTCATTTTTACCGCTTATTAGCTGGCCGCAGATGATCCCCGTAATTTTTAAGGGCCCAAATGGGACCAAAGACATCCAATTCAAAGACTTGTCCGACGGCTCGCCCGGACGGCCCGAGCCCGCCGGGAGGCTCCCACCCCCGTCTTGCCGCATCGTGTTCCGGAGATCTGGGGACCCCCCCTGAATGCGCTTTACCTCGGCATCAAGCCGACGAGCGTCTCTCGCCCGGATGTCAGGCCGGATTGGCGATCTCGCTTCGCCAGCCCAGTTCCTCCTCGCACCAGCGGGCGGCCGCCAGGAGATCGGATTCGCCGAAGCGTCTCCCTCCCAGTTGAAGCCCCATCGGCAGGCCCTCCTTTCCCCTTCCGGCCGGAAGCGTGATGCAAGGCAAGCCCGAATGGCTGAACGCCTCCGTGGCCAGCCGGTTCACCTGGGAGGGCTTCCCCCCCGGAGCAGCTCCCCAGGGAGGCGGGAAGCTCGCCATGGAAGGGAGGAGTAAAAGCTCGTGGCGCCTCAAGAGCGTTTCCAGCTCTCGGGCGAGCCGGGCCCGGAAGCGCAAAGCCCGCAGATAATGGACGGCGGGAATCATGAAGCCCGAGAGCACGGTTTGCCGGATGGTCGGGGCGTAGTCTTCCGGGCAGGCACGGAAGAGCGCCTCGTGGTAGCTCGCCGCCTCGGCCCGCATGATGATCCGGTGGGTGGCATGCATGAGGTCGAAGTCGAAGGGCAGATCCCCCTCTTCCACAGCGACCCCCGCCTCCCGCAGGCGCGCGGCCTCGCGCAGGGCGGCATCCGCGACCTCCGGATGGGCCCGGGAAAGAAGCCCTTTCAAGAAGAGCACGCTCCCGGGCCGGCGGGGGAGCGACTCCGCCGGGTAGTCGGGGACGGGCGCGTCGGCGGCGGTGTCGTCCGCGGGATGGGCCCCCGCGATGTGGGCGAGCAGAAGGGCGGCGTCCTCCGCGGTCCGCGAGAGGACCCCCAGGTGGTCCAAGGTCCAGGAAAGCGAGAACACGCCCGCCAGGGGGACGCGCCCGCGGGTCGGCTTGAAACCCACCACCCCGCAGAAGGTGGCCGGTCCGATGACGGACCCCCCGGTCTGGCTCCCGAGGGCCGCCGGGACCATGCCGCAGGCCACGGCGGCGGCGGAGCCGCTGCTCGAGCCGCCGGGGGAGCGGGAGAGGTTCCAGGGATTTCGGGTGGGGCCTGGATCCGGATTGGCGAATTGGGTGGTGACCGTCTTGCCGAGGATGATCGCGCCCGCCGCCCGGAGCCGCCCGGCCGCGACCGAATCCTCCTCGGGCACGTATCCCTTGAAGAGGGGCGAGCCCGCCTCGCGGACCAAGCCCTTCACGTCGATGATGTCCTTGATCCCGACGGGAGCGCCGGACAGCCCTCCCCGCATTTCTCCCTGATCGATTCGTGCCGCGGCCGCGAGCGCCCCTTCCCGATCCACTTGCACCCACGCCCGCACCCGCTCCTCGAGCGCGTCGACCCGGCCGAGCAGGGATTGGACCCACGCCGATGCCGTCAGCCTCCCCTCGCGGATTCGGCGGATGCCCTCGGAGAGGGTAAGCCGCCACGGCTCATTCATGCGCGCTCTCCGCCCTCCGGCGCCGGGGCATGGCGAGCCCCTCCTCGGGGCGCAATTCGGCTCCAGAAAGCCTTTCGAGGTCCTTGGCCACCTCCTCGGCGGCGGCCCGGCTCCGCGCATCCACCGGAAGGCCGTAGATGAGGCGCATCGCCTCCTCAATCTGCGCGGGAAGCAGTCCTTTTTCAGGCATCCCTCACCTCATCGGCGGCGGCCTATAGGTACTTGCCGAACCAGTCCAGCATCTCCCGTGCCCCGATTGCGTGCATCTCGGGATTCACGAAGTAATAGGAATCGTAGTGATTCGCCTTGGGGAGCATGACGATCTTCTTCGGCTCTCCGCACGTCTTGTAGCACTCAAGGGCCTCTTCGACCGGCACCACGCTGTCCCGCTCGGCGTAGATGAACAGGACGGGGCGGGGCGCTATGCGGCTTACCACCCATTCCGGCTTGTAGCGCAGGTTCGTCTCCGCGCTCTCCAGATCGTACTCCTTGACATAAAGAGGATGCTTTTGGTGGTGGGCTTGGCTGATGCCTGCGGTGTGGGGATCGCGCGGGTACATTTCGGTGGCCGGAATCATGGTGCGCTCGCCCGTCCGGACCCGGCGCCTCGCCGCCTCCTGGATCCGGTCGCGGAACTCGTACCACTCGTAGCGCCGCCGCCCGTTTCGCAGCCAGCGCTCCCCGTCGTGAACCCCCACCGAGGAGACGACCGCCTTCACCCGTCCATCGAAGGCGGCGACCCAGATCGCATTCGCTCCGCCATAGCTCGTCCCGTAGAGGCCGATCCGCTCTGGGTCCACGCCCTCGACCGTCTGCAGGAAGGTGATGCCGTCGTGGACATCCTGCGCCTGCTCAAGAGGACGGTGGCGCCCCCGCACCCCTTCGCTTTTTCCAAAACCCCGGTGGTCAGGCGCTAGGGCGAAGTAACCGGCCTCGCAGAGCTCCCGGGGCACATCCAGCCCGTAGATTTCCTTCATGCCCGTATACCCGTGGAGGCAGATGACGGCCGGACGGGGAGAATCGCCCGCCTTCCAGTCCTTGGGCTTATAGAGATAGGCCGCAATCTTCAGTCCGTCGCTGTAGTAGTTCACCTCTTCATACAAGAACGAGTCTCCTCTCGCCCTCTGCGGATACCCTGGTGGGTCCCGGCATGCAGGACAACCCGCTTATTTGTCCAGCCAGACGTCCCGCATCGTGAAATTCGCCTTATTGAGGAAGACGAAGCCCTTCACGTAGTCCCGGGCGGCCTGGATGAAAGGCGAGCCGCCGATCGCCGGGTAGTAACCCTGCTCCAGAATGTAGCGCTGAAGGCGGTGGCTGATCTCAAGCTGCTTCCGGGGGTCGATGCTGGACCGCCATGCCTCCACCATTTCGTCCACCTTCGGGTCTTTCATGTTGTAGTAGTCGAGGAAGTTCTTAGAGTAAAAGGTGTGGCTCCCCGAGTTCATGTCGTAGGTGGGGAGGGAGTCCTGGATGGTCATGTCCACCATGCGCTGCCTGACGAAGCGGTTGCCCCAGGTGCCGCGATCCACGACCTGGATGTCCATCTGGACGCCGATTTGGGCGTAGGTCGTCTTCATGACCTGCGCCACCTCGGAGTAGGTGGGGTCTGTATTCATCACCACCATGGTGAACTTGAAGGGATTCTGCGGGCCGTGGCCAGCCTCGGCGAGGAGCTGCCTGGCCTTGGCCGGGTCGAAGGGACACCCCGCCGTGAGGTCGATGGCATCCTTCGCGCCCGGCGAGGAGAAAGTGGTCCAGGGGGCGGTGAGGCCGCGCAGCGCCGTCTTCACGATGAGGGCCCGGTTGATCCCGTAGCAGCCGACGGCCTTGCGGATGCGGATGTCCTTGAAGGCGCCGCGCTGGTTGTTGATGGGCGCCGCCAGGGTGGTCGCGGTCTTATCCGTATAAAGCTTGACGCCGGGCATCTTCTCGAGAGTCTGGACGAGCGACAGGGGGACGCTGTTGATCATGTCGATCTCGCCGGCGCGCAGGGCGTTCAGGCGCTGGCTCGCATCGGGCATGTAATAGACTTCGATGCGGTCCAGGTAAGGCCGGCCCTTGATGTAGTAATCGTTGAACCGCTCCATCTTCACGTACTGGTTGTGCTTGTGCTCCACGATTTTGAACGGCCCACTGTAGACCGGCGACCTGCGGAACCGATCGATGTTCTTGCCGTATGCGGTCGGGGAAACAAAGACAAACCGCGTGAAGTAGCCGGCGAGAGCGGGGAGTGTCATCCCTTTGCCAAGATCCTGCTGGTGGAGCCGCACCGTATGCTTGTCTACCACCTCCACATTCTTCACCTGGTAAAGATAGAGATTGTAGGTCGTGTTGAACTTGTACTTGGGGTTCTTCTTCTTCTCCTCCTTCATCCATTCCGTCTCGATCCGTCCGTTGATGAGATCGAGATTCCATTTCACCGCCTCGGCGTCAAGCGGCGTGCCATCGTGGAACTTGGCCCCGGGCCGCAGGTGGAAAGTGATAACGCGGCCATCGTCCGAAACCTCCCATTTGTGGGCAAGGTCGCCCACGATTCCGAACTTCTCGTTCAGCATCACAAGATTTGATCCGGCGATTTCTCGGTAGAACTTGATGATGGTGCCCGTCACGGTGGCTCCGTCCAAGTGGGGGACGTTCCCCTCGATCGCCACCCGGAGGGTGCCGCCGCGCTTGGGAGCCCCCTCGGCAGGCAGAAATCCCAATGAAAGGATGATGCCAGCCATTCCTGCCGCCACAAGAATGCGACGCATTCGCATTCCTCCCCTGAAATGAAAGTCAACTTAGGTCCGTCATCTATCTAAGGAAAGCGATTGGTTCTAGATACAAGATACGGCTGCAATGGGCAATCCGGGTTTCCGATGGGCCCTGCGTGGGTTCCAACCGGTGGGACAAGGCAATCCGGCAGGCGATGGTCCCGCTGCCTTGCCCGCAATTCGGGCCCGATTCCCGTTCCGAAATGGACCTCAGCGAAATTCGAATATATCCGCCATCATCCCCTTGATCCGGCCGTCGCACAGGTGCCCGGCGTAGATCTCATCGAGCTTCCCCTGGCCCGCCGCTGAGCGTCAGGTGGAGGTGGACGTAGGGCTCCGGCTCCCCCTTCCACCGGTGCGTCGGCAGGAGGGTTTCGGGCGGAGCCTCGGGCCAGGTGATGACCCCGTGGCCGTGGACGTCCCGCCGGTCACTCAGGTGCTTGCGGGTCTGATCGTGGAGAGGCATCGGAGGAGAAGGCGAGAGCACCCCGGGGATGATGTCGCACTCGTAGAAGGCCCCGATGAACAGCACAAACCCGGAACGGATGCGCTTCTCCATCACGAAGCGGACGAGCGAGCCGTAGAAATCCTCTCCTTCGCCGAAGCCCAGGCTGAACATTCGCCCCAACTTCCGCTCCCTCACCTTTATGGCTCTCTCCCGCCGGCTGCCTAGGCGATGCGGACCTCGGCCTGATTTCCCTTCAGGCCCAGCCGGGTTCCCAGTTTCTTAGAAAGCTCCTCCATGGTGCCGAGAATGTCCCGGCACTTGGGTCCCCCCTGCCCCGGGATGCCCGGCCGCCCATCCTCTCCGATGAAGACCGGCTGCCACGTCGGATAGAGAGATCAGCGCCCCCCCCGGATGGCGCCGGGTGGAAAGATTGACATCCGAGAGCGGCGGCCCGGAACCGCTCTATGGTTTCTTCATCAGCCCGGGATGCCGTCCGGACGCGGACGGGCAAGGATGGGAAGGTAGACCCAGAGATAGAGGAGGAACGCGGCCGCCCAAAGCGCCCCGGAGAAAATGAGCGCCTCGCGGTAGCTTTCGTAGATCGCGATCGGCGCCAGGGTGCGGACCAGCGCGGCCGCGGACACGAAAAGGTAAGCGGCGGCGATCGCGGGCCGGATTTCAGCCGGCCGTCCCGTATGCAGGAGGCCCACGATGGACATGACGGCCAGAACCATGGTGCCGATGCCCCCCGCCGTCATGGCGTGCAGCCCGCTCACCCAGGGCACGGGTCCTCCCAGGTACGCCCAGCCGACTAGCGCCATGCCGGCGGTCAGCCATGCGTAGCCCAGGTGCAGGGCGCAGATGAACGGCTTGAGCAGCTCGCGTCCCGCGCGCCACACCGCCATGCGCGCCGCCTGAGCGAGGGCGGTTGCGAGGGCCGCGCCGCCCGCCCATGCCGACTCATGCATGAAAAGGTCGAGGAGAACGAACAACGCCATCGAACCGACGGCCAGTCCCTCGAGCCAGGGGCGGAAGGCCGGCTTGCGGGGAAAACCTCGTCCCAGCCTCGCCACATTCAGGAAGGTCGGGACGATGCGCCCGATGATGATCACGATCAGCAGGGCGAGTAGGTTCACCCCCAGCCGCAGGCCCACGGCAGCCGCCCCCGCCACCCCCGTCCACGCCTCCAGGTGCACCAGGGCGTTGGCCAGGAAGAAAAGACCCAGGGCCAAGAGGAAGAGAAGATTGTGCCGGTTCCCCCGCGACAGGAGCACCGGCAGGATGGCCGCCGCGAGAATCGGGAACAGGGCGAGATCCGCGGCCGCGACGAGGATGGACGGCAGAATTCCGGACAGCCACATCGCCGCCCGGCCGGCCGCCCATGCTCCGATGACCAGCGCGAGCTTCCGGCCCGTCACGGGCGGGATCTGGCTCCAGGTGGACGAGGCCGTGAGAAGGAATCCGCACACCGCCGCGGCGGCGAACCCGAACACCATCTCGTGGCCATGCCATACGACGGGATGAAAGGCCACCTTCACGGGCAAGGATTCCACGAACGCGGCCAGCCACAGCGGCAGGAACAACGCCCCATAGAGCGCGGCCAGCAGGAAGAAGGGCCGGAATCCGTGGCTCAGGAGAGGCACGCAAGCCGGCCTTTCCGGAGGCGCCGCAGAAATCGTCAGCAGCGGCGGCGCCGCCCGCCGGTCCTGCGCCGCCGGGAATGCCCCGCGGGAAGGCGGAACGGATGATTGTCCGCGCGTCACGGGGAGGTGCATTTGCAATGGCATGGATGAAACCTCACTCGATCCGAAGCTTGTACCACGTGGTGACGGATTTCTGGCCGTTTCGGTCCCGCCGGAAGCCGTCCCACACCGCGAAGCCGATGGGGTGGATCGAGCCCGCCAGGAGCTGGGCATCCTGCTTGCCCGGGCTCTCCATCGAGCGCGTGAAGACCACCCGCCACTTGCCCCTGAACCACCGCGCCTGCCCCTGGACGTTCTGGTCCTTCGGGCCCTGGGGCTGGAGGGTGCCGAAGCCCCCCGCGTTCAGGTCCATGAATGGCCGGGCCAGGCCGGGCGTGGAGATGGGGTTGCCGGCCGCCCAGGCCGAAACGAAGGGCGTCCGCGTGGCGCGCGAGGCCGCGATGGGGGGGTGCCCCATCTCCTTCCGGGGATAAGGTTTCCCCGAGAGAGGATAGTCGTCCACGGCCATGCCCGCGTAGGTCGCCTCCACATCCACCGGAGGTGCGGCCCAGTGCCAGATGTTCACGAGGTTGTCGCGAGCGCCCATCACGAAGAGGGGCGGATCCTTCTCGCCGAGGGAGAACTGGATGGCGGCGGCATCCCCGAAGGTGCCGACCGACCCCATCCGGTCGGGCGTCGCGTCGTCCCATTCCAGGAGGATGGAGATGCTCGTCTCGTCGTGGAGGGCGCGGACGTTCATCTCGATGGGCGGCCGGCCGTCGTTGTTGAGCTGCATCATGGGGATGGGCGTGGGGATGACCTTGGCCCATTGCGGGTCGTCCGTCCGCAGGGACGCCTTGCCCTGCGCCCGCCGGGCCGGGATGACGCCGGTGCTCGGCTGCCAGAAGTCGCGGCCCTTGGAGAACTGCCGCACGTAGTGGGCCAGGGCGATCACGTCCTCTTGCTTTTCGAGCACTTCCGCGTGGGAGGGCATGGGGGTGCCCTCGATGCCGGTCAGGATGCGGGTGATGATGGACTGGACGTCGCCCCCTCCCTTGAATACCCCTTTCGTGTAGTCGTTCGGCCGGATGGGCCGCTTGAGATAGTCCTTCAGCTCGGCCGCGCTGGTGCCCTTTCCGTCCCCCTTGTCGCCGTGGCACTTGTTGCACTCGTACTTGAGATAGGCCGCCTTGCCCTTGGCGAGCCATTCGGGCGTCGCGGGGGGCGCCTTGGGGATTTTGACGAACTCGGCGGGCTCGTTCTCGAAGCCCGCCAGCGAGAGGACGTACTCGGCCACTGCCCGGAGGTCGCTCTCGGGGAGTGAGACGAAGCTCGGCATGGTGGAGCCTGGAAGCCCCAGGAGGAGGACGCGCACGATGTCCGACCGCTGGGGCGCCTCGCCCGAAGGGGTGGTGCGGATCTTGAACATCTTGGAGGTGAAGTCGCGCGGGGCGGGAAAGAGGAGATAGGCGGCCTCGCCGTCCCCCTTCCCCGCCGGGCCGTGGCAGACCGCGCACTCGCGCGCATATACGGCCTTGCCCCGCTCGGCCAGCTTGGCGTCGATCTTCATGGGGGCGGCCCAGCCGGGGGAGGCGGCCACGGCGAGGAAGAGCGTCCCAGCGGCGAGGACCATTCCCTGTCTCAAAAGCATGGCGAGTCCCTCTCAGAGCGAAGCCGGGCCGTTCTCCCCGGCGGTTTGCCAATCGGAGGCGTCCCACTCGTCGGCGGCCATCGGGAGGAATTCTCCCCGCGTGACATCGGCCACGGCGGCGGGAGAGGCGGCATTCGCCCGCGCCTCGGCGGCGATGTAGTCGGCCAGCATCCGCGCCGCGGCTCTGTAGGGCCCCTCCGCATTCCAGCGCTTGAGGCGCTTCGCGAAGACCCCCGCCCAGCGGCCCAGGTGATCCTCGATGAAGGAGACTTGGGCATCCCGGCAGACGCAGGCCGCCTCGGCGTCCCCGCCCTCCAGGGCGCGCGCCTCCTTGAAGGCCGCCAAATGGAGGAACTCGAGCTGGATGGCGAGGTGATCGAGGCGCTCGGTCCCTTCCCTCACCCGTACGCCGAAGGCGCGGTAGAAACCGGCCAGGTCGGCGAGGAAATCGGACTGCTGGAAGAGGTGCATGTTGGTGTACTCGGTCTCGTAGGGCGGGCACTGCTTGGAGATGGTGTGGCCGAAGACCTCCCCGTAGGTTTCGCGAAGAGCGCCGAGGCTCCCGATTCCGCGAAGCCGCATTCCCCCGCCGTGGAGGCGGAGGGCCTGGTAGGGCGCCTCCTCCCCGAGGAGGGCGCAGGCGAAGGCGAGGGTGGCGCGGGACTTCCTGCCCGTGAGTTCCCTCCAGGCGGCCTCGTCGGGATAGCGGAAGCAGGCGGCGAGGTAGGCGTAGAGGCGCGACCTTGCATAGGCCGTTACCGCCGGTGAGCCGGTCATGGCGCGTCTCCTCAGATGCTGTTCGCCCGCTCTTCGGGCCGCTTGTGGAAGGGCTCCTCGACGGTCACCCGCACCAGCTCTTGGCCCTTGTCGTCGTAGCCGATGACGGTGTCGTTGTAGAGGGACCAGGGCTTCCCGTTGATGGTGGTTTCGAACACCTTGGGCCCGGGCTTGATGTCGTAGCGGAAGATGACGGCCTGCTGGGCCCGGAAGAGCTGGAGCACGGCCAGCAGCTCGCGGGAGGGGGCGGAGTACTTCTCGACCGCCTCATCCGCCCCAGGGCCGAACATCTGCCGCAGGTAGGGGCGGGGCACCCAGCGCGGCGGGATGTAGTAGCCGTTGGGCTCGGTGCCGAACTGGGGATAGAGGGGCAGGGCCACCTTCTCCTTCTTCACCAGGAAGTAGAGGGGGTTCTGCGGGTCCTCGGCCCAGTCGCCCGTCTTCTGATCGACTTTGACGAGGCCCTGCATCCGGATCTTGCCCACGCAAGCCGCCATGCAGCGCGTCTCCCATATCCGGCCCTCGGCGAGGGGCTCTTTGCCCTCGATGCGGGGGTAGCAGCCCACGCACTTCTCGCTCGTGCGGGTGGTGACGCGGAACATGGACTTCTTGTAGGGGCAGGCCTCGACGCACTTGCGGTAGCCGCGGCAGCGCTCCTGATCGATGAGGACGATGCCGTCCTCGGGCCGCTTGTAGATGGCCTTGCGGGGGCAGGCGGCCAGGCAGGCCGGGTAGGTGCAGTGGTTGCAGATGCGCTGGAGGTAGAAGAACCAGCTCTTGTGCTCGGGCAGCCGGACGCCTTCCTTGTCGAAGTTGAGGGCGGCGCCCTTCTGCCCCTTGGGGGCGTCCTCCCCGATGTTGGGGAAGCGCCACTCCTCGTCCGTGGGAAGGTAGCCCAGCACCCGCTGGGGGCCCTCGGGGCCGATCCGGCGCTGGGCGGCCTCGAAAATGGTCATGCCCTCGAAAGCGCCGTAGGGGCGGCGGGCGCCGTTCTTTCCGGCATCCCACACCTGGCCGTCCGGATTGGCCTCCTCGAGGAGCTGGAGGATCTTCACGTCCCAGTGCTGGGGATAGCCGCCGTAGGGCTTGGTCTCGACGTTGTTCCACCACATGTATTCCTGGCCCTTGGAGAAGGTCCAGGTGGACTTGCACGACATGCTGCACGTCTGGCAGCCGATGCAGCGGTTGATGTTGAACACGAAGGCGAACTGCCGCTCGGGATGGCGCTCTTCGTAGGGGTACTCCATCTTCCTCCCGAGCTGCCAGTTGTAGACCTGGGGCATGGGGTGGTCTCCTTATCGAACGGCCGAGGGCCAGCCGGCGAGGGCTTGGGTCACGATTTTTCGGATCTCGTCCTCTCCCATGGCCCGGCAGAGATTGTGGAGCACCGAGTAGAAGGGGTCCCGGAACATGGCCAGTATCTCCTCCGGCGTGTGCCCCATGCGGAGGTATTCTTCGGCCAGGCATTTCGCCATCTCGCGCTCTATCTCCGCCGCGGCCCCGGGCATGGGGATGGAAACGAGTTCCATCGGGTCTTCGAATTCGAACTCATCCTTGGGCATCGAATATCTCCCTATGCCTTCTTCACCCTGACCATGCCTTCCAGATAGCGGCGCATGAAGGCGTTCTCCCCTCCGGCGGAGAAACCGGTCGCCGCCGGGGCCCAGACGCCGCGCCCGCCGAGGCCCCCGTCCTCCGCCTTGGTGATCTTCACGAGCGTCTCCTTGGGGACCGTGTTGACGGCGTGATTGTCCGCCTCTCCCCCAAGGATGAAGCCCATGAAGGCCTTCGTTTTATGGAATAGGGTATCGAGCTGGTGCATGGGCATGAGCCAGCCCCGCGTGATGGATTGGTGGGAGCCGTAGCGGTAGCTCGCCTGATAGCCCGTGTCGGCCGAGACGGCGCGGCCGTCCTTGCGGGTTTCGTGGCCTTTCACGCTCTTCTCGGTGGCGCACCAGGCGCCGTGCTTGATCATGACCACGTTGTAGGGATAGGCCGGATTGAATTTCAGGCGCAGCATGAGGCGCGCCACCTTGTAGAAGGGATCGTCCGGCTTCCAGCCGATATAGGGCCGGTCGGCCGGGTTCGCGTCCACGTAGACGTAGTCGCCCTCCTTGAGCCCCAGCGCCTTGGCCGCCTCGGGGTTCATGCTCACTTGGTTCTCGGAGACGCCCGGCTGGCGCTTGTCCATGCGGTAGGGGTCGCCGAAGTCGCTCCCCCAGATGAAGTTCCAGTCCGTCACCTGCCAGGAGGAGTGGGTGGTGTGGCGGCTCTTGGGAGTGAGGCAGAAGAAGCGGTAGCCGGCCTCCCATAGAGGGTTCTTCGTCCGCTTGGCCTCGGCCCAGGGGAGCCTGATGTTCCGCACCTGGCGCTCGTCCCAGCCCATGTGCCCGCGCGGGATGCCGTAGTCCTCGGGCCGGATGTAGGGGTTCGAGCTCACGATGACGTTCGGCAGGTAAGGCGTCGCTTCGGGCCCCTCGCGGTGGACGATGAAGTTCTCGCCGTACTCGATGGTCTCGGGCTCGTCGTTGTAGGCCTGGAGGCGCCCCGTCGCGGTGTAGAAGGGGACGGAATCCTCGATCTGCTCGAGGAAAGGAATCCGCGGATAGGACCGGAAGAGCATGAGCGCAGAGCCCGGCTCGCCGTACTTGCCCGCCATGATGTCGGCGTACTTGTAGCCCCGCGTGGTGGTGGAGGAGTCGAGGAGACGCTGGATGTACACCTCGGACTTCCGCTCAAGAGCGAATTTCCAATAATCGGCGAAGCGCTTGTCGCCCAGGAGCTCCCCCATCTTCTGGGCCATCTCGGCCATGATGAGGGTGTCGTCCTTGGTGTCATAGATGGGCTTCACGCCGCCCTTCCAGATCTGGAGGAAGGGGTTTGAGCAGGAAGCCGTGATCTCGGGCTGCTCGAACTCCATCCAGGTGTTGGCGGCGAGGATGATGTCCGAATACTCGGCGGTGGAGGTCATCTCGATCTCGGAGCAGACGATCATCTCCACCTTCGGATTCACGTTCTTGAGCATCTCGTAGAGCCACTTGGCGTTGTTGAAGAGGTTCACGTTCGTGAACCAGAGCGCCTTCGTGGGAGAGGGCATGTGGGTCATGCCGGTGAACACCTTGCGCCCGTACTTGGGGGTCTCCACGACCAGGGGTTTGTCGCCGTAGTTCCAGTAGGCGGGCTCCTCGTCCTTGGTGTAGCCGTGGGCGTGAATTTCCTTCCCGTCGGCTCCTGGGTCGAGGTTTACGTCGAAGGGGTCCTCGGCCACCCAGCCCTTGAAGCCGGGGCCCGTCCAGGCGGAGCCCTGGAAGAGGGCCGCCTTGTAATTGCCCGCCCAGGTGTGCGAGCCCGCGCCCGGCTTGCCGATATTCCCGGTCAAGATGAGCGGAAGATAGGTGGCGCGGTTGATCCCCGTCGCGTGGAACCAATGGTTGATGCCCTCGCCCACGTGGATGGCGGCGGGCTTGATGGTGGCGATGTCCTTCGCGATCTGCTCGATGAGCTCCTTGGGCGCCTGTGTGATCTCGTGGACGGTGTCGAGGTCGTAATCCTTGAGATGATGAGTCTTATACATCTCGAAAAGGGGCATGACCTCGACGGTTTGGCCATCCACTGTCTGGACCTGAAACTTGCCCTCGAGGGCCGGGTCGAGGCCCTTCTTCACGAAATTCTTCCCGACGTCGTCCCGGGTGATGACGGCAGCGCGGTTCGTCCGCCGATCCCACACCATGAAGTCGCCGGTAATTTCGCGCAGCTGGGGCGTGAGGCCGTGGACCTTGAAAGAGGCTCCTTGGGAGATGTCCTGGTTCTTGTAGCCGGGGACCACGTCCTGGGGCTGGAGCCGCTTCAGGGTGTCCGTCCGGACGAGGAGGGGGAAATCCGTGAATTCCTTGACGAACTTCTCGTCGTACCATTTGCGGTCTATGAGGATCTTGGTGACACCGAGCAGGAGGGCGGCGTCCGACTGCGGCCGGATGGGGACCCAGTAATCCGCCTTGGTACCCACGGGGCTGTACTCGGGCGTGATGACGGCGACCTTGGCGCCGCGTTCCATGCACTCGATGAAGAAGTGGCTGTCGGGCCGTTTGTTCTCGACGAGGTTCTTTCCGATGTGGAGATGGTATTTGGTGGAGCGCAGATCGTTGAAGTCGCAGTCGGAGGCCTGAAGGCCGTGGACGAAAGGGTGGCCCGGCGCCTGGTCGCCGTGCCAGGTATAGTTCGACCAGACGCGCCCGCCCTTGGCCTTATCCGGGCTCACCCCCCGCACATGGGTATCCAGCAAAGCCATCGTGTTGGCGAAGCGGTACATGCCGTACTTGCCGATGACGCCGAGCAGGCCCATGCCCCCCCGGAACTTCATGACCCGGGTGCCGGCCCCCTCCACGTGTGAGAGCATCTCGGGGGCGTAGCCCTGGGCGAGGAGGCGCTTCTTTCCTTCCTCTCCGCTATAGGTCCTGGCGATGTGGATGAAGCCCTTGGCGGCATAGGTGTAGGCCTCGTCCCAGCTCACGCGGAGGAAGGTATCCTGCCCTCGGGCGGTGAAGCCGTACTTCTGGGCGTTCGCCGGGTTCAGCTCGGGGAAACCGTCGTCCGCCCAGCGCTTCCAGCCGCGCCGGATCATGGGGTAACGCACCCGGTAGGGGCCGTACATGCGGCGCTGGAAGGTGAAGCCGTTGGCGCACCCGCGCGGATTCCAGTGGTGGGTGGCCTTGTTCCCGTCGAGGTCGCTGATCCGGTGCTGGTCGTAGTTCTGCTCCGCCCGAAGGACAACGCCGTTCCGGGTGAAGGCGCGCATCCGGCACTCGTGGGTGCAGTTGGGCGAGCAGACCCAGGTGAAGGATTCGTCCCATTTGTATTGATCGCGGTAGACCTTCTCCCAGCCCCGGGAGGGATAACTGCCCAGGGGGTTGTCCACCTCGCTGACAGGCGCCAGGGCCGCGAGGGAGAGCCCGCGGGCGCTCCATGCGAGGAGCCCCGCGCTGCTGGCTGCCAGGAACTGGCGTCGGGAGACGTTCATCGGCGTGAGCCTCCAGTCAGGGATGGTGTCCGGCCGTCGGAGCGGGACACCGGGGCGAAGAACGCCCCGAGAAGATAGCGGTTCGCGCACTGGGTGCAGAGACCCTGGGAGGGAGACCAGGCGGGGTAGTCGGCTTGAACGGCCTCGATGAGTCCTGGGGAGGCCTCCGCCCATTCGAAAGTGGTGAAGCGGCATAGTGGGCAGGGAGATCCGCCCGGGCTGCGGGCGGGCCGTTCCCTGGAGGCGGATGCCTCAAACGGAATGCCCAGGGCCGCGCACAGCTCCGGAGCGCCCCTCACCATCCGGCGGAAGGCGGGATCGGAGGGGCGGGGCCCTGACCACAGCGTCTCGATGGCCTTCGCGGCGCTCTCCTCATCCAGGGCCGGGAACAGGGAGCGGAACTCGGCGGCGCGACGTTCGCGGACGTCGGAAGGGAGCCGCCCCGACCGGCCGAGCCGCCCGTCCACCGAGAGATCCCATAAGGTGCGATAGCGGTCGCGGAGGAGGCTCTCCTCGGAGGGAGCGGCCGGAGCGAGGGGTGACGCGGGGTCATGCTCGAAACGCGGATCCAGCATGTCCTGAATGTGGGTGAGCTCGTGGCGAAGGAGGTAGGCGCAGGCCGCCTCGTCCAGCAGCGTTTCGGTCCGGATCCGCACTCCCAGTATGCTCGCATCCTCGCTGAGCTGGATGCCTTCTTCCTCGCCCTTGAAGGCGCGGGAGAAGAGGCATGCCGCAGGCAACAGGGCGTCCGGCTCTATCTCGCAGATGAGCCTTTCGAGCCGGCCGGCATGAGGGAGGGCGGCCAGGGTCCTTTGATAGAGGGAGAGAAATGCCGCCTGGCGCCTCTGAAGAGGGATGGTCCGGTAGATGGCGTCGGCCGCCCTGCGGAAATCCCGCATGGCGGCGGGGTCGCCGCCCCGAACCTGGGCGCCCATCTCCCTCTCGACCACCTCTTCGCATAGAGCGTCGTCGAAGAGCAGTTTCATTCTAGGCTCCAAAAAAGAATTAAAGAGATTTATTTCCTATATGGTGCCACAAGAACTCTCCACCCTTTGCTGCCCCGTCTCCGTCTGAATATTACCTCAATAGAAGAAAATAAGATATTATTTTCAATATATATCCCTTTTTCTTCCCCGCAAGGCCTCCTGCAAAAAAAGATTCACGTGAAAAAATGACGAAAATTGCCCCGCCGGGAAACGCTTCGCGAGGCGAGCCCATCACAGGGCACGGGGAAAAGGACGGTTTGGAGGGTCTTTTTCCAGGAATGCGGCTGCCGGTTCTGCCAGCCGCCCCATGAAAGACAGGGGAATTCAAAGCGGAGGGTTCTCATGATCCGCTTGAGCGTCAGGACGGAAAGTCTATCCCTAGGCGGCCGGCGATCATTACTTCCGCGTGCAAACCAGAGCCCCACCGTAGGTGCACTCGATGGGGCCGAGGTTTCGCCAGAATTCTTCAAAAAGATAATTCACATTTCGATAGAGGTTCTCCGTCCCGGGAGCCGGCCGGATGAGCGCGTAGTCCCGATCGAAGGGGCCGACGATGTGGCCCGAGGAAGTCTCATTCCGGCGGAACACGGCATCGGCCGGAGAGTCAGGAGGCGATTCATTGGATTCGCCCAAGGAAACGGGATTTGGGGAACCTCCCGCCGGTGTCTGGGTCGTGCCGATGGATGCGGCGACGGTGTTCGCCTTCTCATAAGTTCCAGGAAGTGGATTCGGCGTTTCCGGAGTCGTGACCGCCGGGGCTGGCGCAGGCGCCGGAGTGTTCGGCGCCGGGGTTGGAGCCGGCGCGGGAGCCCCAATCGGGTGGCCGTTCATCGTATAAGGCCCGGCCTTGGGTCCCTCAATGGTGATCAGGGCCGCGGCCCCGGCGCCGCCCGCGCCGGCGACTTTCCCCGTGAGGACCGCGCTGGCGCCCGAGATGGTCAGCGAATTCACGTTCAGGTCGCCGGTGATGGTGCCGCTCGCCAGCAGTTTGGTGTTTCCGGCGGTCATGTTCCCTTTGATGTCGGTGGCCTTCACCGTGACGGCCCCGGCCGCGTCGAGGCTCGCCGTGCCGAAGTCCGTTGTTCCGCTCCCGGCGTCCTGCGTCAGCGAATTCACCCGGAGGACGTTCCCCACAGTCACGTCCCCCGCGCTTTCGATGGTCAACGCTCCGAGCCGCGCCGTTCCGCCCGCCGCCGCGTTGAAGGTGACGTCGCCGGAGGTGCCGGCCCTCAGGGTGAGATCCTGGCCCCCGGCGGACGCCGCGTTCAGCGCGCCGTTCAAGGTGATGTTCCCGCCGGCCACGGTCTCCCCTCCGTTCGTCGTGTCGAGCGTGAGGCCCGAGCCGAGGGTCAATCCTTGGTTGAAAGTGATGCCGCCGCCGGCCCGGGTGGAAATGACTCCCCCCGCATTGATGTTGTCGTTGACCGTCACGCTCAGCGCGTTCAGCGTGAACCCGCCGGCCCCGGTGATGCCCCCCGCCGTGGCGTCCAGGGTGAGCGCCCCGGCCGAGGTGAGGGTCACCCCCGCCGCGATCCGGATGTCGTCGTTCGCGTCCGCGGCGTTGTTCGAGTTCCCGTCCAGGGCGAGGCCGCCCGTGTCCGTCGTCAGGCTGGCGTTGAGGCTGATGCGGTCCCTAGCCTTCACCGACAGGGCATTAAAGGTTGAAGCGCCGCCGGAGAAGGTCACCTGGCCCCCCGCCGCCGTGGCCTCGAGGGTGAGGGTACCGGAGACGTTGTTGCTCTGGCCCGCGGTGACCCCATCCACGGTGATCCCGGTGGTGTTGGCCCCGCCCAGGGTGAGGCCGCCGGCCGTGATGTTCTGAAGCTCGGCGCCGCTGATGTTCATGTCGCCTGCCGCCCCCAGGCCGATCGTCCCCGCCGAGGAGCGGGAGATGGTGGTGGCGGCCCCCCCGCTGCTCAGGCCCCCCTGGAGGCCGAGGTCGGCGGCGGTGATTGTGAGGGAGTTCCCCCCGGTGGAGAGGGACATGCCGGCCGCCACGGTGAGGGTTCCCGTCCCGTCGTTGTTTGTGTCGGCGTTGACTGCCGTCGCTCCCCCGGTGGTGAGGCTCTGGCTGAGGGTCACCCCCGCCAGGGCGTTCACGTTCAGGGGCTTGTTGATCGTGGAGGCGGCCCCGGAGAAGCTCACCGTGCCCCCCGCGCCGGTGGCGGTTAGGGTCAAGGTCCCGGAGATGCCGGCGAGGTTGGCCGCGGTGACGCCGTCCACGGTGAGGGTGGTGGTGTTGGCCCCGCCCAGGGTGAGGCCCGCCGCCGTGATCTTCTGGAGCTCGGCCCCCGAGATCGCGAGCCCGACCGCAGCCCCCCCGAGGCGGAGCGTCCCCGCCGAGGAGCGGGAGATGGTGGTGGCGGCCCCGCCGCTGTTCAGGCTCCCCTGGAGGTCGATGTCGGCCAAGGTGAGCGTGAGGGAGTTCCCCCCAGTGGAGAGCGTCATGCCGGCCGCCACGGTGAGAGAGCCCGCCCCGTCGTTGTTGGTGTCGGCGTTGCTCGACGTCGCTCCCGCCGTGGTGAGGCTGTCATTGACCGTCACGCCGCCCGCGGCGTTCAGCGTGAGCGCGCCGGCCCCGACGATGCCCCCCGTCGTGGCGTCCAGGGTGAGGGCCCCGGCCGAGGTGAGGGTCACCCCCGCCGCGATCCGGAGGTCGTTGTTGGCCTCCGCTCCACCGCTATTGCTGTTGTTGGCGTCCCCGTCCAGGGTGAGAGCACCCGTGTCCGTCGTCAGGCTGGCGTTGACGCTGACGCGGTCGTTGGCGTTGACCGCCAGGGTCTTGAACGTCGAGGCCGTGGTCTGGAAGGTCACCGCGCCCCCCGCTGCCGTGGCGTTGAGGGTGACGGTCCCGGAGATGCCGGCGAGGCTCAGCGCGGTGATGCCGTCCACGGTGAGAGTAGTGGTGTTGGCCCCCCCGATGGTCAGTCCCGTGGCCGTGATGTTCTGAAGCTCGTCCCCCGAGATCGCGAGCCCGACCGCCGCTCCCCCGAGGCTGATCGTCCCCGCCGAGGAGCGCGAGATCGTCGTGGCCGCCGCGCCGCTGTTCAGGCTCCCGGTCCCCTGGAGGTCGAGGTCGGCGACGGTGATGGTCAGAGGGTTCCCCCCGGTCGAGAGCGTCATGCCGGCCGCCACGGTGAGGGTTCCCGCCCCGTCGTTGTTGGTGTCGGCGTTGACCGCCGTCGCCCCCGCCGTGGTCAGGCTCTGGTTCAAAGTCACGCCGGCCAGGGCGTTCACGTTCAAAGCGCGGTTGACCGTCGAAGCTAACCCCGAAAAGGTTACCGTCCCCCCCGCGCCGGTGGCGTTCAGCGTCAGCGGCCCGGTGACGGTATTGAGGTCGGCCACCGCGAGGTTGTTCACCGTCAGCCCGGTGGTGTTCGCCCCCCCGATGGTGAGCCCGCTCGCCGCCGTGATGCTCGCTAACTGCGCCTTGCTGAGGGTCATGTTCGCCCCCGCGGCGTCGCCTAGGCCGATCGTCCCCGACGAGGCGAGGGTCACGGAGCCCGCGCTGTTGAGCGTGCTGTTGAGCGCAATGTTGGTGGCTGAGATCGAGAGGTTCCCCGTGTCGGTCGTAACGCCGACGTTCATCGTGGCCGCGCCGGTGGCGTTCACCGACAGGGCGTTGAAGGTCGAGGCCGCGGTCTGGAAGGTCACCGCGCCCCCCGCCGCCGTGGCCTCGAGGGTGAGCGTGCCCGAGACATTGTTGCTGTTCGCCTCCGAGATGTTGTCCACCGTGATCGCGGTGGTGTTGGTTCCCCCGATGGTCAGCCCCGTCGCCGTGATTTTCGCCAGCTCGATCTTGTCGAGGATCAAGCCCACCGCGCCGTCACCAAGAGTGATCGTCCCCGCCGAGGAGCGGGAGATGGTGACGGAGCCCGCGCCGGTGTTCACCGTGCCCACAAGGGCGAGGTCGGCGGCGGAGATGGTGAGGGAACCGCCTCCCGGCGCGGTGAGGTTGTCGTTCAGCGTGACGATGCCCGTGGCGCTAAGGGTGTGGGCGCCTGCCCCGTCCAGGACGATGCCGCCGGTCGTGGCGTCGAGCGTGAGGGCCCCGGCCGAGGTGAGAGTGACTCCCGCCGCGATTTGGATGTCGTTGTTCGGGACCCCGGCGTTGTCCGCATTCCCGTCCAGGGTGAGGGCGCCGGTGTCCGTCGTCAGGCTGGCGTTGACGCTGACCCGGTCGTTGGCGTTGACCGCCAGGGCGTTGAACGTCGAGGCCATCCCCGAGAAGGTCACCTGGCCGTTCGCCGCCGTGGCCTCGAGGGTGAGCGTGCCGGAGATGTTGTTGCTGTTCGCCTCCGCGACGTTGTCCACCGTGATCTTGGTGGTGTTGGTGCCGCCCAGGGTGAGGCCATTCGCCTTGATGCGCTTGAGCATGGCCCCGCTGAGGGTCATGTCCCCCCCGGCCGCCCCGAGGCCGATGGTGCCGAGGGTCGAACGCCGGATGGTGGTCGCGGCCGTCCCGCTGTCCAGGCTCACGTTGCCGTTGAGGCTGAGATTGGCCGCCGTGACGGTCAGGGTGTTGTTCCCCGTGGACAGCGATCCGTTCGGCGCCGCAACGGTGAGGGTGCCGATGCCGTCAGCGTTCGTGTCGGCGTTGACGGTGGAGGCGGCGGCCCCGGCGACGGCGTTGGAGATGGTCACGCCGTTGCGCCCGTTGAGAGTGATGCCTCCGCCGCCATTCGTGTTCAGCCCGCCGACTGTGACAGTGGCTCCGTCAATGCGGATACTGGCCCCATTGGTCCGGATGGTGTCGCCGATATTCATCGTGAAGGCGCCGGCGCCGTTGCCATCCGCGTCCGCCGTGAAAACCACCGACGCCGTGGCCCCCAGAGCCAGCAGGTTGTCGTCGAGGTTGCTGATCGTGATGTTGTTGTTTGCTTGGAGGATAATGGTAGCCTGAATCAGCCCTTCGAGCGCGGTTTCCGAGATGGTGTAGGGAGTTGGAGGAGTGGCAGCAAGAATGATGCCGCCTTGTGCCACTAGATCCAAGTCTTGCGCGCCGCCACCGCCGTCAACGATATTGATGTCGTCGGGATCCAGCAAAAGCGTGCCCGTCCGGCCCTTGGGCGCGCGGGTGTCCACCCATCCCCGGAAGGCGAGGTCCTGCTTGCCCGAGACCTCGACGAAGCCGCCGTCCCCGCCCGAGGGCCCGCCCCGGGCGGTGATGGAGCCGGCGAACCAGGTGGTCCCGTCGGCCCAGACGATGACCTTGCCGCCGTCGCCGAGCGTCAGGGCGTCGGCGGTGAGGGAGGCGCCGGGGGCCACGTAGGTGACGGCGGCGGTGGGGATGGCTCCCTTGCCCTGGTAGTCGCCCCCGATGAGGGCGGTCCCGCCTCCCCCATCCCCCGAGACGTCGATGAGGGCCCCGCCGAAAAGCCCGATCCTGTTGCCCAGCACCTCGACCCGCCCGCCCCGCTGCCCCGCCTGCTTGCCGGAGGCGTCGAGGGCGCCCGAGACGCGGACGATGCCCTCGTCCCCGCCGGCGAGGATGATCTCGCCGTTTCTCTGGACGGCCGTCCTGGCCTCGACGACGCCGCTCAGGTTGATGACGTTGTCGACGATGCCCTTCGCGGCCTGGGCGGTGAGGAGGATGGTGCCGCCCTCGGCGCTGATGCGCCCGGAGTGGGCGAGGAGGTCGGCGACGGGCGTCCCGTCCGGCCCCGTCATCTTCTCCAGGACCTTGCCGTCCGCGGCGAGCTGGATGAGCCGGTCCCCGTAGAGGTCGAGGGTGAAGGTGAGACCCGCCCCCAGCGCGACGCGCCCCAGGCGGGCCTCGATGACCCCGGAGTTCTCCACCCACGGCGCCACCAGGGCGACGAGGCCGCCCTCGGCCGCGGTGATGGTTCCGCGGTTGATGACGTAGCCGCCGCCCGCGCCCGGCGTCTTGAAGCTGTACCGGCCGGCCAGGAAGTCGTCGTTGCGGATGTCCGAGGTGGTGGCGACCAGGCCGTTGACGTCGATCCGCGCGGATTGCCCGAACAGGATGCCGTTGGGGTTGACGAGGAAGAGGTTGCCGTTGGCGGTGAGCCGGCCGTGAATCTCGGAGACGTTGCCTCCGGTCACGCGGTTGAGTGTGACGGAGGAGGCCGAGGGCTGCTGGAAGTCGGCGTGCTCGCCGGCGCCGATGCTGAACGAGCGCCAGTCGATGATCGCCTTCTGGGTGCCCTGAACGACGTTGAGGCGCTTAGGGGAGGGCTGCTCGATCCGGGCGGAGCCCGCGATCAGCCGCCCCCCCATGGGGTTGGCGCGTGCGGCGGGGGACGCGAGCAGGCTCGCCGCAAACACGGCGGCCCCCGCCCGCCGGGCGAGCCCGGCCCGGCGGGGGGACATGCGGGAGCGTCTCCTGGACAGCCAAAATCCGCATTCGTCCATCGTTCTCGGGCGTGAATACCTCTTTAAATTTTCCTGAACTGAGAATTAACATATTAATCGGCATCCTCTTGAAATACCACGAATTTTGAGGTTTTTCCGGATGATAGAGCTGTTGCGTTTTGAGAATCCGGGGAGTGATATATCTGGTATTTGCGTTTCAGATTCAGAATCTCATTACGACCCCGAAAAAAAGACGGGGATCATCCCCATCGCCTCCGCGCGCCGCCACCCCCCGGGTGAGAGGAACGGCGATTTCCAGATGGCCGGAAATCATGTCGGTGATGTTGAGCCGGACTCCCCCGCCCGCCGACGCCAGCGATTCCCGCCGCCCGCCGCCGCTCGTTGCGCGGTTCCAGACGGCCCCAAAATCGTAGAAGGCGTACAACTGGACGCCCCGGGCGGCCCGAAGACCGAAGGGCTGATCAAGCCGAAGCTCCGCCTTCAGCGCGATTCCGTGGTCGCCGACAATCTCGGAGGGATCGTAAGCCCGGCCGAACTGCCCGCCCCCCACGCCGAATTCTTCGGAGGCGAGGAGCTGGCTGCCTCCGTACTGCCCCTGAAACGACATGAAAAGCGACAATTCCGAGAACAGGTGCTGAAGACGCGACAGTTCCGCCGTCACTTTGGTGAAGTCGCTTTTCCCATTCTCCCGGGAGAGGTTCGGGGAGCCGGTTTTCGTTTCGCCAAAGATGTCCAAACCTTGGCTCAGGCCCACGTCCAGCAGGGTCACGCCGCGCAGGCGGTCGGCGAAATCGTAGGTGAAACCGAAGGTGGCGATGCGCAGGCGGTCTTCCGTCAGGCGCTCCCCCAGTATCTCGCTCTCCGACCGCCGGGCGGTGATCCCGGCCCGCATCAAGAGGTTTTGGGTGCGGGAACGAATGAAGGGCTGAATCAGGGTGAGTGAAACCGCCGTATTCCGGTTTTCGAACTCAAGCGGCTTCAGGTCATCGCCCGGCTCCGACCGGCTGTGGTTGACGGAAAAGATCGCCTTGGTGCCTTCGGCGCCCAATGGGATCTCGTGCATGAGCTGGCCGAATCGAAGTTCCTTCGGCGGCAGGGCGTGTATGAACCGCAGATCGGTTCTTTCAAACAGCCCGAAGGCCGAGTTGAAGGCAAGGCCGTAATAGAGCTGGTGGGGACCGATGAACTCGGTGCCGCGGTTGTCGAAACTGACAAACCCGTCGAAGTTATCCTGGGTGACCTCCAGGATGAGGTCGGAGGCTCCCGGCTGGGTCTCGGATGGCACGAGCACCGACCGCACGCTCACACCCGGAAGGTCGTTCGCGAGCAGAAGGTAGTGTTCCAGCTCCCCTACCCGGAGAGGGCGCGACCGCTCGATTTTGCCGGCGTAACTTCTAAGGAGAGCCGATGAGCCAAGTATCTCCCCTTTGATAATGACCTGATTGATGAAACCCTCGATCACCCTCAGCCGAACTATGCCGCCGCGGATGTGCTGGGGAGGCACGATCACCTGGGAGAGGATGTAGCCATCGTTCCGGTATTTGGCGGTGATGGCCGCGGCGATCCCGTACACGTCCGCGAGCGAAATCTCTTTTCCTAAGTGATGCTCGTAGAACCGCAGAAAATCAGAATCTTTATAGACGGTGGAGCCTTCGACCACCACTCCGGCGAGGGCGAAGCGTATCTTCCCGGCCTCGCCCGGGGGAAGCGCCCGCTCCGCCGGCGGGACCACCGGCTCGATCGCCGATCGCGGCCTCTTGGGCGCTTCGAACCGCTCTTCGATTCGCCCAGGCTCCACAGTGGGAGGTACCGCCTGAGCGGAAGCTTCTTTCATGCCCAGCGCGGTCGAGAGCGCGACAAGAACCGTCATCCAACAAAAAAAGCGGGTCGACCCTGTGCCAGAGCTGCGAGATTTCAGGCGGCTGGCGGTGTACAAAACGGCTCCGTACACCCGGGCGGGGATTCTTGAGAAACGGCTGCTGTCCTTATTTTACGAAAGCTTAACACAACAATCCGCCTTTAGGGCGCTCCCAAGAGCCATATTTCCCCTCTTGACATCCTCAGTACGATCTATCGTCACGCCCCTACCGCTAGGGTGGACGCCTGCGCCGGATGCCGCCGCGGGAGATGTCATTCCCTCGCTCCTGGGATGACCGCGACAGCGATGTTCTTCCTAGATGGTCAATTGAATTCGTTCGCTTCCTACGGCAACTTTTGGGCCGCCGTGAGGACGTGAACCACGTCGGACGCCAAGTGAAGAAAGACGGTCATGTCACGCATGATCTTCTCGACGGGCGCATCGCGCATGACGCCCATCCCTCCGAAAATCTCCACCGCCTGCTGAGCCACCTTGATGCAGGCCTCGGTCGTGAAAACCTTCAGGAGCTGCTTCGAAGCCGAATCGAAAGCGGCTCCTTTCTCCATGCAGCCCTCGACCACGCGGAACAAATACCCCCGCCCCGCCTCAAGACGCATGTACATGTCGGCCAGCTTGAGGGCGACCCCCTGATGCCCGATGATAGGGCGGCCTCCCTGGACGCGGTTCCGCGCGTGCTCGAGGGCATGCTCGAAGGCGGCCTGCGCCATCCCAAGCATGTTTGCGGCGAGCTCGACGTCGTTGAATCCCGAGACATTCTCCTGCCGGACGCTCTTCCCCTTGTTGACTTCCCCAAGGCGGTGGGCATCGGGGATGCGGCAATTCTCGAAGATGAGCTCGGCGTTCTGATACGTCCGCCATCCGACCTTGTCGTGGGTTCGCCCAATCCGGAATCCAGGGGTATCGGCCGGGACGAAAAACATCGTGGTCCCCTTGGCCAGGGGGACTGCCGAGTCGGTCCGCGTCATGATGATATAGAGTTTAGCCACTCCGCCGTTGGCGATGAAGTGCTTCATGCCGTTCAATATCCAGTCGTTTCCTTGCCGGACGGCCGACAATTTCAAGCCCAGCTTCGGGTCGCTGGAAGGCCAGCGGTTGTCCGACCCCGCATCAGGCTCGGTGCTTCCCATCCCCAGCAAATAAGCATCGTCGTTCATGAAGGGAGGCAGGAAACGCTCCCGCTGTTCATCGTTGGCGAGTTCCGTGAGCATGGGGGTCCACTTCCAGCATTGGCTGAAAGTCTTGGCGATGCCTCCATCCCCGCGGGCGAGTTCCAGGATGACCAGCGTTTGGCCCATCAGATCCACACCCGGGCCTCCGAACCGCTCGGGCACCGCGAGGGTGCGCAAGCCCAGGGCAGAGCCCTTCCGGATGACGTCCCAACAGATGGTCTCCCGAGGGTTGACGATGCGGTCCCTCTCGGCCGAAATGGGGCGTATCTCTTTTTCGGCGAACTCCCTCGCCAGCTGCTGCAAGGCCAAGTTTTGTCCGGAGACTTGCGCGACGGCTAGTTCCATTCGATACATCCTCCCCAAGAAGGCTCAACCGCGTTTTGGCGCCGTGAGTGCAGGAACCACGGCCTCATCAGGCGCAGGTTCGCCTGATTTCGGCGGGTGGCGGCGTCTCAGCCGCCCATGTCGTCGGGGTTGGCGATTTTTCTGATCAAAAACATGATGGCCAGCATCATGATGGTCTGAATCATGGAATAGGCGGCGATCTGGGGCGCCGGGGCATCTTGCAGGAGAAGGAAGAGGATCACGGACATCACCTCGTTCCCCTCTGAGTACAGCAGGATGGAAGCGTTCAGCTCCCGCATGAAGATGAGGAAGAGCACCATCCAGCCCGAGAGAAGGCCGGGCTTGACGAGGGGAACCAGAATGCGCCGCGCCGTGGTGAGCCAGCGGGCGCCGCAGAGCCGGGAGCTGTCCTCCAGTTCCTGCGAGAGAGAGAGAAGGATCGCGGAAACGTTTTTCACCCCCAGGGGAAGGTACCGCGTCACGTAGGCGATGAGAAGGAGCCAGATGGTGCCATAGAGAGGGGTCCGGATGTAGGCGATCAGCACGCCCATGGAGAGGAGAATCGCCGGCATGCCGATGGGCATGGATAGAAGGAAATCCAGGACGGCTTTGGATTTTCCCTCCAGATGATGAACCGTATAGGCTAGGACGAAGCACAAGGTCATGGCCGCCGTCGCGCCGAAGAATCCAAGAAAGAGGCTGTTGGAGATGCCCCGCTGGGTCAGGGGATAGCTGACCAGGACGTAGAAATAGTGCTCCCAGGTCAGCCGGCTCAGGTCGATCTGCCCCAGCCACGCCTCGGAGATGGAGACGATGAAAAGAGCCAGGATGGGCAAAATGACGGCCATGAGCAGATAGAGGAACTGGAAGGTGAATGTAAGGTACTTCCATTTCCCCAGGTCGATGACCGCCGGCCGGTAGCCCTTTCCCGTGACCGTGGTGAATTCGCGGGGCAGGAGAATCTTCCGCTGCACCAGGAAGATCGCAAAAGTCGTGAAAAGGACGAACATTCCAAGGGCGGCGCCCAAATTATAGTTCGGCGTGCTCCCCTCGATGGCGCCATAGAGGGCGGTGGCGAAGACCTCGATCCGCACCGGAATGCCCAGCGCCGCCGGCACGCTGAACAGCCCCATGCTCGTCACGAAGGTAAGGCTCAGGCCGAAAAGGATTCCGGGAAGCATGAGTGGCAACGTGACCCGAATCGTCGTCTCCAGCATGCCGGAACCGGCCGTGCGCGCCGCCTCTTCGAGAGCCGGATCCATCTTCCGGAACGAGCCCACCGTGAACAAGTACATATAGGGGGCATAGAAGAGTCCCATCACCCAGATGATTCCCGTCCTGGAGTAGATGTCGAAAGGTCCCGAGGCGAGGGCGAATAGGCCGCTCAGCCATTGGTTGAGGAGGCCCACCGAGGGCGAAGCCAGGTACATCCACGCGATGGCGCCGACGAGAGGCGAGAGGTAGAAGGGGATCAGATTAAAAGGCTCCAGTGCGCGGGCCCCGAAGGAATTGGTCCTCGCGTTGATCCAGGCCAAGGCAATCCCGAGGAAACCCGCGAGGAGGCAGGTACCGACGGAGATGAGCAATGTGTTGGCGAAGGCCATCAGAAGGCGGGGCTCGATGGCCTTGCGGTAATGCTGGAGAGTGAACCCGATCGCCTCTCCCCAATCGTCCGTCCGTTGGAAACTCCCGAGGAGCAGGGTGTAGAGCGGGTAAAGGATGAGGAAGGCGGCCAGCAGGGCGGCCAGCCCCATTCCCAGGTGGGCGAGAGACCAATCCTGCCGCCTCGGCACGAATTGGCGGAGTTCAATCACTTTCGCTGCCCAGGCCAATGCCACCCCCGCTCAAAGCGGCCTGAGGGATGCCCTCGCGCCCATCCACGTCCCCGGCCCGTCCGGGAAGCCCTTGCGGGCCAAGGATGAACCTCCGCTGGCCACTACTTGGTGTAAAAAATCTGCCGGTATTCTTCTTTCCAGTTATTCATTTCCTTGCCGATCCTCTCCCACTCCATCGGGACGATTTTGAGTCTCTCCAGGGGAGGGCTGAAGGCGGTAATGTCGGAGGGAAGCTGAATGCCCCTCATGCCGGTGGAAGCGGCCTTGAGCATCATCCATTTCAGATGGCCCCGCTTGCCGTGCAGATAGTCGATAAAGAGCTTGGCGGTGTTGGGGTTGGGGGCCTTGGCCAGGATGCCGAACGGGTAACCCAAGGCGACGGTCCTGCCCTCGGGGAACACCACCTTGAGAGGGGCCCCTCGCTTCCAATCGGGGTAGGCCAGGCCGGATGTGATGGGAAGAGCGATCCACTTCTCTCCGGTCGCCACCTTCTGAACGCTCTCGCGCTGGGCCAAGATGAAGATGGGATCCATTTTGGCGAGCTTCTCGAAGTATGAACGGGGAAGAATCTGCCGCATCCCCACATACACGTATGAGATGGTCCCCGACTTGGTGATTTCCGAGACGATGATTTTCCCGTTGAACTGGGGATCGAGGACATCGTCCCAAGTCTTGATTTCCTTTTTGACGTATTTGGTATTGTAGAGGATGGAGGAAATGTTCACCTGGCCCGAGATGTAGTACCCAACCGCTCCGTCGGCGCCTTTCTTCTCTCCGGTTACCTCGGGGATGAAATTGTTGTATGCGAGAGAGCCGTACTTCATCAGGGCCTTTCGCTGGAGAAGCTGATGGAAAAAGTCCGGCGAGCCGACCTGAAGGAGGTCAAAGCTGTGCCGGCCCGCGCTGATGTCGTTGCGAAGGGTGGAGATGACCCCGCCGGAGCGCTTCATCGTGTGGCGCATCCGGATGTGCCCGAGTCCGTAATATTCCTGGAAGTCCTTGTACAAGGCCTGGGCGAAGGGAGGATCGAGGGAATTCGTGATGATCACGAGCTCATTTTCTTTCTGGGCGCCGGCCAGCAGCTTTGCCGTATGCGCTCTCTCAGCCCCCGAAAGTTCCCGAAGGACCGGCGGCTCGGCCGCAAGAGCCGGTCCTGGGCTCATCCAAAAAATCACGCTCAGCGCGAGCCATGCCATCTGTGTCGGGAACGTCGTCTTTGGCACCATGGGCGCCTCCTTTGCGGCGACGGGTCGCAAGGCTTCCCATCGCATCGGGACAAGGGTCGGCTGCAAGTTAACGTAAATAAAGACCTGAATTTCGGCTATTAACTCAAATATGTTGCCTGGTTGGGCAATGTCAATGGCGCTTGAACATAAAATTCGCCGGCTGGAAATCGGACCTGGCTGCCATCGATGCGTGGGACGCTACGGCTCCCCTCGGATTGAAGAAGAACTTGGTCGGGAAGCCAGAAGATCGAAGCAGGGAAAACAAACAATTATCAGCGAAATCTGCTTTCCCTTTGGGATGGACAGGATGCCGTCTCCCTTTTTTCCCCGCCTCCCGCGAGGCGATTTTTGCCTGCCCATGGTTCTTTGAACGCCTTCTCTTCATTATAATGGCCCTATATCCATCGGACTGAAGGGCACATGTTCGCCGGTAGGTAGAGTGGCGTGAGGCCGCCTTCGGGTCATCCGGCGAACCGTGGTATCGAGGCTGTTGGCGATGGATGAGGGGGCGGGGCCTCAATGGGAGGGGGTGCCATGACAGAAAGCCGCAAGCTCAACCGCAGGACGTTCATCGGCGCGATGGCGGCAGGAGGAGGGTTGCTGGCCGCGGGGATCGCCCGCCCGGGCACGGCCCGCGCGGCCAAGCCCAGCGGCAAGCCGGTCAAGATCGGCCACATGTGCGTCCTCTCGGGCGTCCTCGGCGGCTACGGGCAGTTCATGCAGATGGGCGCCACCCTCGCGGCCGAGGAGATCAACGCCGCCGGCGGCATCCTGGGCCGTCCGCTGGAGTTCCAGTTCCGCGACACCCAGGTCAAGCCCGACGTCGGCGTCAAGAACGCCCGCTACTTCGTGGACGAGTGGGAGGCGGACTTCGTGGCGGGAATCGACTCCAGCGGGGTGGCGCTCGCCGTGGGCAAGATCATGCCCCAGCTCAACAAGGTGTTGATGATCACCCACGGCGCCACCGAGAAGGTCAACGAGCAGCTCGTCTACAAGGAGGGAATCAAGCAGATCTTCCGGATATCCGTGCCGGTCTACCAGGACGGCATCGCCTCGGCCATGATCGCCAAGGACTTCCCGATCAAGCGGTGGGCGACCATCTCTCCCAAGTACGAGTACGGCTACACCTCCTGGGAGATGTTCAAGAAGACGCTGAAGCAGTTCCGGCCCGACGTCCAATTCGTGGAGGAGTCGTGGGCCCCCTTCGGGACGCAGGACTTCGGCCCCCACATCTCCAAGGTCATGTCCGCCAACCCGGAGGGCATCTTCACCACCGAGTGGGCCGGCGAGGCGGTCTCGCTGGTGAAGCAGGCGAAGCTGTTCGGAGTCTTCGGCAAGATCAAGGAGTGGGTCAACCCGATGGGCGGGGCCATGGACGTGCTCGAGGGGCTGGGGAAGGATTACCCCGAGGGACTGTGGGTGAGCAGCCGCTATTGGTTCCTTTACCCGCCCACGGGCGTCAACGAGAGCTTCGTGCAGCGCTTCCACAAGCGCTGGAACCGGTATCCCCATTACTCCTCCGAAACCTCCTACTCCGCCTATTGGGCGATCAAGCAGGCCTGCGAGCGGGCGGGGAGCACCGAGACGGACAAGGTCATCAAGGCTCTTGAGGACATGACCATGATCAGCCCCGGGGGGCGGCGCTGGTTCCGCAAGGAGGACCACCAGGCCGTCTACGAGGTGCCCTGGGGGCGGACCAAGGCCGATCCCAAGTATCCCTTCCGCATCCTGGGGGACATCAGGACGGTCCCGGCCGAGATGTACTACCGGCACCCCCCGTTCACTTCCTAAGCACTTTCCGGCGACCCGGTCGCGGGCCTCTTCCAAGGAAGGAAGAGGCCCGCGCTCCCCCGTGCGAGGAGGCCAGGAAGTTGCTTGAGCAGCTGCTCTACCAGGGCATGATCGGGCTGAGCCTGGCCATGTTCCTGTGGCTCGTCGCCGCGGGCCTCACCCTCATCTTCGGCGTGCTCGGGGTGCTGAATTTCGCCCACGGGAGCCTCTACATGCTGGGGGCTTACCTCAGTTACAGCGCCGTGCGCATCCTGGGGATGGACTTCTGGGTGGGGCTGGCCGTGGGTCCGCTCCTGGTGGCCCTCGTGGGCGGCCTGATGGAGCGCTTGTTCATCCGGCGCGTGTACCACATCGACGAGGCCTACCAGCTCCTCCTCACCTTCGCGTTCATCCTGATCTTCGCCGACCTGGTGAAGTGGGGCTGGGGACCCGTCTACCAGTCGGCCCCGGTTCCCGGATTTCTCGCGGGGGCGATCTCCATCCTCGGGCGGCCCTTCCCCGTCTACAACCTCTTCGTCATCGCGCTGGGGCCGCTGGTGGGCCTGGGGCTGTGGCTCCTGCTGGAGAAAAGCTGGTGGGGACGCACCATCCGGGCCGCCGCCGCCGACCGCGAGATGGCGGCCGCCATCGGAGTGAATGTCCCGGGGCTGTTCACCGGGGTGTTCATGTTCGGCTCTTGGCTGGGGGGCGTGGGGGGGGCGCTGGGAATCCCCATCCGCACGGTGTCGCCGGGAATGGCGGAGGACTACATCATTCAGGCGTTCGCCGTGGCCGTCATTGGGGGGCTGGGCAATTTGAAAGGGGCCTTCTTCGGGTCCATCCTCATCGGGCTCGTGAATGCCTACGGGCACCTCTACGCCCCGGTCTTCGAGCTGGCCTTCATGTACATCCTGATGGCGGCCATTCTGCTCGTCCGCCCTCAGGGCCTCTTCGGGGCTTCCTAGGCCCGAGACAGGGAGGGAAGGGAATCCATGCGCGCCTTGCGTTGGACCTTTTGTCTGGCGGCCGCGATTCTCCTGCTGTGCATCCCTCTCACCGGCGAGCGATTCTACATGTATCTCACCATCCAGGTCCTCATCCTCGCCCTCTTCGCCATGGGCTTCAACCTCCTGTTCGGCTACACGGGGCTCCTCTCATTCGGCCACGCGGGCTTCTACGCGGCGGGCGCCTATGCGACGGGCCTCCTGCTCATGCGAACGCCCTTGTCTCTCCTGCCGAGCATCCTCGGCGGGGCGCTCGTCGCCGGCGGGCTGGGGGTCGTGATTGGATTCTTCTGCGTCCGCCACACGCGCATCTACTTCGCCATGCTCACCCTGGCATTCGGGATGATGGTGTACGCGCTCGCCTTCGACTGGAAGTCCGTGACGGGCGGGGACGACGGGCTGATCGGCATCCCTCGGGGATCCCTCTGGATTCCGGGCATGGGCGCCGTGAAGATGAACGCGCTGTGGACCTACTACTACCTCGTCCTGGCGATCACCGCGGCCGGCGTGGGGATGATCCACCGCGTGGTCCACTCCCCCTTCGGCCTCGTCCTCCAGGGCATCCGGGAGAACGAAAACCGGGCGGCCTTCGCAGGCGTCCCGGTAAGACGCTACCGCTTGGCGGCGTTCGCCCTCTCCTCGTTCATCAGCGGCCTGGCAGGCGCCATGGTGGCTCCCCTCGAGAACACCGTCGCTCCTACCGCGGCCCATTGGACCAAGTCGGCCGCGCCCGTGCTGGCCACCCTCCTGGGCGGCATCCATACCTTCGCCGGCCCCATGGTGGGGGCTTTCCTCTTCTACGTGATCCAGGAGTTCATCGAGCGGATGACGGAATTTTGGCTCCTCGGCTTCGGCCTGGTGCTGCTTGTCCTCGTTCTGGGATTTCGGGGAGGCGTGGTCGGATACTACGAGGCGCACATCCGGCCGGCGCTCTGTAGGCGGCTCGGTTGACGGGCCCCGCTCGTCCCGAACTTCTCCGGACGGAGAAGTTGCATAAATCCTTCGGCGAGGTGCGCGCCGTCGACGGCGTCGACTTGGAGCTGAAGGAGGGCGTGCTGACAGCCATCATCGGGCCAAACGGCGCCGGGAAGACCACGTTCATCAACCTGCTCTCCGGAAACTTTCTCCCCGACGCGGGCCGGATATTCTTCCAGGGCGAGGAGATCACCCGGCTCCCCGTTCATCAGCGCGTGCGCCGCGGCCTGGGACGATCCTTTCAGATCACGAACGTCTTCCCCCAGCTCGCCGTCCATCAGAACGTCCAGATCCCCCTCTTGAGCCATCTCGGCACCGCCTGGCGTTTCTGGCGCGCGGTGGACGTGAATGGGGAAATCCGCCGGAGAACGGAGATGATCCTGGCCGAAACCGGCCTGGAAGAGAAGGCGAATCTTCCGGCCGCCACCCTTTCACACGGCGACCAGAGGCTGCTGGAGGTGGGCATCGCGTTGGCCGCCGAGCCGCGCTTGATCCTCCTGGACGAGCCCACCGCGGGGATGAACCCCGCCGAGCGCGCCCGCATCCTGAAGCTGATCTCGGACCTCAGCGCGGCGGGGCGGACCACCTTCGTGCTCGTCGAGCACGACATGGACGTGGTCTTTTCACTGGCGCACGAGATAGTGGTGCTCCACCAGGGCCGGATTCTCGCCCGCGGAACCCCTTCCGCCATCCGGGGGGATGCGCGGGTGCGCGAGATTTACCTCGGAGGGGAGGTCGCATGATCCTCCGGGTGGAGAATATCAATACCTTTTACGGCGCCAGCCACATCCTCCAGGATGTCAGCCTGGCGGTCGAGCGGGGCGAAGTGGTGTGTCTCCTGGGCCGGAACGGCGTCGGCAAGACCACCACGCTGCGCAGCGTCATCGGGCTGGCGCCTCCGCGGAGCGGCCGAGTCGTATTCATGGAGCGGGACATCGCCGGCCTGGCGCCCTACCACATCGCGCGCCGCGGGGTGGGCTATGTCCCGGACGATCGCCGCGTCTTCGCCGAGCTAAGCGCGGAAGAGAATCTTGAGCTGGCACGCCGTTCCGCGGGCAGCCGGGAGGGTGCGTGGACGCTCGAGAAGGTTCTCGACCTCCTGCCGGCCCTGAGGCCCCTGATTTCCCGGCGCGGGAGCCATCTCAGCGGCGGCGAGCAGAAGATGCTCTCCATCGGGCGCGCGCTGATGACCAATCCCTCGCTCCTCCTCCTCGATGAACCCTCCGAGGGGCTCAGTCCCATCGTGGTACGGAGCCTCGTCGAGATCATCCGCACCATACGGGAAGAGAAGGTGACCATCCTGATGGCGGACCAAAACCTCAGGTTCTCCCGCTTGGTGGCAAGCCGGGCCTATATCCTGGAGAAAGGGGCCGTCCAGCACGCGGGGACGCTGGAGGAGATCTACGCCGACGAGCAGGTCGTGCGGCGCTACCTGGCAATTTGATCGGTGCCGGAGCCGAAGCGCTCTCTTCTAAATATCGGCCAGATCGCGGATGACCTTGACCGAGGTCTTGATCCCCTTGCGGAAAAATTCGAGATCCAGGTTCTCGTTCGGGGCGTGGTTCGCCTCGTCGTAGTTGCCGTAGGGCACCTTCACCATCGGGATCCCCAGGAGCTCGTTGAAGATATAGCTGGGGTTGGAGCCCCCGGTGACCGGGTAAAGCAGGGGCTCCTTGCCGAAGATCTCGCGCACGGCCGCGACGACGGCCACGCTCATCGGGTGGTCGAGCGGGGTCTTGGAGGGGTGATAGGTGAGGAGCTGGATTACCTCCAGGTCGCCAAAGCCATGCCGGCGGGCGTGGGCCTTGAACTTCTCGAAGATCTCGGGCGGGGTCTGGTTCTTCACCAGCCGCATGTCGATCTTGGCCGAGGCCGTGGAGGGGATGACGGTCTTGGTGCCGGGGCCGCCGTAGCCCGAGGTGAGCCCGCAGATATTGAGGGTGGGCTGGAACATGATCTTCTCGAAATAGCCCATGCCCGAGGGACCCGCCTCCTCGGCCACGCCGACCTCCCGCTTCCAGGCCTCCTTGTTGAAGGGGATGGCCGCCAGGGCACGGCGGTCCGCCTCGGTGGGGGGAATGACGCTATCAAAAAAGCCTGCGACGGCGGGCCGGCCGTCAGGGTCCCGGAGGGTCTGGAGGAATTCCACGAGCCGCCAGGCGGCGTTCGGCATGGGCCCCCCGAATTGGCCTGAGTGGACGTCACGGCGCGCGGTGCGGACCCTCACCTCCACATAGCAGGAGCCCCGGTTCCCGAAGGAGAGGAGGGGCACGTTCCCCTCGGCGGCGATCCCGTCGGCGTTGTAGCCGAAGTCCGCGCGGAAGAGATCGGCGTGGGAGGTCACGAACGCCTCCAGCATGGGGCTCCCGATCTCCTCCTGGGGATCGAGGAGGATGCGGAGGTTGAGGGGCACGCCGCGCCCGCTCCGCTGGAGGGCCTCGACGGCCTTGAGGTGGGCGAGGAACTGGCCCTTGTTGTCCCCCGTGCCCCGGCCGTACATGCGGCCGCCCTTGATCGCGGGCTCGAAGGGCGGGGTGTCCCAGGCGTCGAGGGGCTCGGGCGGCTGGACGTCGAAGTGCCCGTAGATGAAGAGGGTGCGCCGGGCGCCCGGGGCGTCGAGGCGCCCGTAGACGAGGGGCGGGTTGTCCGGCCCTCCCATGGTCATCACCCGGGCGTCGATTCCAATCTCTTTCATCCCGCTTACGATATGACGCGCGCAGTCCTCCAGGCCCTTTTTCTGGGCGCTCACGCTGGGGATGCGGCAGAGGGCGGCCAGCTCCTCGACGAAACGGTCGAAGTTCCGGTCGATGTAGGCGAATGCTTTTTCCACGTTCCCCTCCCCTCTGCGCGGCCGGCTCAGCCCGCCAGGGACGCGAGCGCCGCGGCGCCCATCTTGATCCCCATCATGAAGTGATCGATGCGGATGCTCTCGTTCGGGCCGTGCTGGCCGCTGTTCGGCTGGGAGTAGTTCGTGGTGATGACGGGCAGGCCCAGGTACTGGTTGAACACCTGGGTCGATGCGTTGCTCCCCCCCGAGATGGGCATGACGAGGGGGGAGGCGTCGAGCACCCCCTCCCGGTGCATCCGCCGGAAAGCCTCCAGGACGGGGCGCACCATGGGGTGGTCCAGGGGCGTCTTGTTGGGCAGGCTCCCCCTCGTCAGGCTGAGGGTGGCGCCGGGGATGCCCTGGGCCTCGACGTGGCGCTTGATCTTCTCGAAGGTGCCCTCGGGGGTCATGTTCTTCACCAGGCGCGACTCGAGGTAGCACATGGCCTGGCCGGGGATGATGGTGGACTCCATCCCGCACTCGAAGCCCTCGATGGTGAGGGTGGGCCGGAAGAAGAGCTTCTCGCTCACGCTGTACCGGGGAGAACCGTAGATCTTGGAGATGCCCAGCGCGCGGCACACCTCGGCCTCGTCGTCGGGGATGTCCGCGAGGGCTTGGCGCTCCAGCTCACTCGGAGGAGCCACCTCGTCGTAGAAGCCCGGGATCAGGACCTCCCCCTCGGGATCCTTCATCGTGTGGAGGATGTGGACGAGGTCCCAGGCCGGGTTGCGGACGAGTTCCCCGAAGTTCCCCGAGTGGACGTGCTTCCCGATCTCGTTCCGGACCACCAGCCGCATGCAGAGGTTGCCGCGGTTCCCGAGGCGGACGGTGGGCCGGCCGCTGGTGTGCCGGGGGCCGTCCGAGGCGTAGTAGAGGTCGGCCCGGAGCTCCTCTCGGTGGGCCTCCGCGAAGCCCTGGAAGCTCTTGCAGCCGATCTCCTCCTCCCCCTCGAAGACGAAGATGACGGCCACCGGGAGCCGCCCCATCTCCTTCAGGAGGCGGACGGCAATGGCGTTGGCGAGGAGCTGGCCCTTGTCGTCCGCCGCGCCGCGGGCGTAGATGGCGCCGCCGCGCTCGGTGGGCTCGAACGGAGGCGACTCCCACTCCGAGAGATCGCCCACCTGCTTGACGTCGTAGTGGCCGTAGACGATGACCCGCCGTCTGGCCCCCGGCGGCTCCACCTTGCCGAGAACGACCGGATGGCCCTTCGTGGGCACCACCCGGGCCTCGGCCCCCCAGCCCTGGAGCCAGCGGCACAGGTGCGCCGCGCACTCCGAAATGCCCTCCCCCGTGTAGCTTACGCTGGGCAGCCGGAGGAGGTCATTGAGCTCCGCGATGAACTTCTCTTGTCCCCGGTCGATGGCTTCGTAGACGTCCTTCATGGCGCTCCCTTGTCCGAAGAAAAAAACTAGGCCGCCTGGTGCGGGTCGAGAAAATCGCGCAGGGCGTCGCCCAGCAGGTTGATGCCCAGCGTGGTGGCGAAGATCGCGATGCCCGGGAAGGCCGCCAGCCACCAGAGGTTCAGCATGTAGGTCCGCCCCTCGCTCAGCATGCCCCCCCAGGAGGGGATGGGCGGCTGGACCCCCAGCCCCAGGAAGCTCAGGAAGGCCTCTCGGAGGATGTTGTGGGCCACCTCGAGGGTGCTCACGACGAGGATGGTGCTGATCAGGTTGGGGAAAATGTGCCGCAGGATGATCCGGCCCTGGGTGCCCCCGATCCCTCGGGCGGCCAGGGTGAATTCCTGCTCCCGGTAGCTCATCACTTCGGCGCGGACCACCCGCGTGTAGAGCGGCCAGCTCGTAATCCCCAGGACCACGATGAGGTTAAAGAAGCTCGGCCCCAGCACCGAGATGACGGCCAGGGCCAGGAGCACGCCCGGGAAGGCGAGCATCACGTTCACCGCGAACGAGACAAAGTTGTCCCACCTCCCCCCGAAGTAGCCCGCCGTCACGCCCAGCGGGATCCCGATCAGGGCGGCGAACAGGGTGGACAGGAAGCCCGCAGCGAGCGAGATGCGCGAGCCGAAGATGAGGCGGGAGAGGTAGTCGCGCCCCACTTGGTCCGTGCCCAGGAGGTGGAGCGTCGAGCCCTTGGCCTCCCAGGCCGGGGGGATGAGCCGCTGGCTCACGATTCCCCTATAGGGATCATGCGGCGCCACCCAGGGAGCCAGGAAGGAGCCAGCGAGGATGACGAGGACGGCGAAGGCGCCGATCAGGCCGTAGCGCACCCGCCAGAGCCGGTGGCGCAGGGGGACGCTCCCGCGGACATCCAAGGGCGCCTCGCGCCAGGCTGCGGCCGCCTCTGCCATCCGGGTCTCGGTCGCCATGGCCTATCTCCTCGAGATTCGCGGGTCCAGCCAAGCCACGACGATGTCGGCGACCGTGTTCGCGGCGACGATGAAAATCGCCAAGTAGAACGTCGCGGCCTGGACCACGGGAAAATCCGCGTTGTAGATGGAGGAAACCACCAGGGTGGCCACCCCCGGCCAGGCGAAGACTGTCTCCGTCACCACCGCCCCTCCCATCAGGCGGCCGAACTGGAGGCCGATGATCGTCACAACGGAGATGGCCGCGTTCCGCAAGGCGTGCCGGAAGAGCACCCCGCGCTCCAGGACGCCCTTGGACCGAGCCGTTCGGATGTAGTCCTGGTTGAGCACGTCCAGCATCCGCGAGCGGGTAAGCCGCATGATGATGGGCGCCAGGTTGAGCGACAGGGTGACGGCGGGAAGGATGAGGTGGAGGTAGGTGCCGCTTCCCGACACGGGCAGCACCTTGAGCTGCACCGCAAAGATGATGATGAGCATGATGCCGAACCAAAAGATGGGCATGGCCTGGCCGCTCACGGCGAAGCTGGTGCAGAAGGTGTCGATCAGGGTATTCCGGCGGAAGGCCGCGAAGACACCCAGGGGGATGGCCACCGCGAGCGCGATGGCCATGCCCGCGAGGCTGAGCTCGAGGGTGGCCGGCATGCGCTCCCAGATGAGCTGAGAAGCCGGCTGGGCCATCACGAAGGAGTCGCCGAAATCCCCCTGGAGGAGCCTTCCCATGAAAAAGGCGAACTGGACGGGTAGCGGCTGGTCGAATCCCATGGCCTTGCGGAGGGTTTCGATCTCCTCCTTGGTGGATTCCGGCGGGAGCAGAACGTAGACGGGGTCGTGCGCGATCCGAAGAAGAAGGAAGGTGACCACCGCTACGCCGAGGCAGACCAGGACGGACTGCCCGATCCGGCGGATGATGAACGCCCGCATGAGCGCCTCCCCGGCCTTACGGCCCCGCCGATGGAGAGCTCCGCCGGACGCCGGAGCGCGCCCGACGGGGATATGATCGGCCCAGCCGCGAACCGGCTACTTTTTCCACTTGGCCTCGTAGAGGCGCAGGATCTCGTCCCCCGCGGGCTCGAACTCCAGGTCCTTGTTCACACCCACGATTTCGTGCTGGCCGTACATGGGCACCGCCAGCATCTCGTCCAGGATGATCTTCTGGGCGCGCGCGTAGATCTGCTTCCGCCGCTCGGCGTCGACCGTGGAAACTCCGGCGTCGATCTCCTTGTCAAGCGCGGGCACCTTGGCGTAGCTCAAGGGGTCCTTCGAATGAAAGATGGGAAGAAGTATCTGATGGGCGTCGAAGATCGATCGGCTGCCCCAACTGGCGAGCGTGAGGTCCCCGCGCTTCCCGCCCGTTCCCATCTTGGTATAGACCCCGACGTTGTCGAAGTGGAATATCTTGGTCTCAATGCCGACCTGCTTCAGGTCCGCCAGGATCGCCTCGGCCACCTGCCGCTCCGCCATGACAGAGCCGCTGTAGGTGTGCAGGGTGACAGAAAAACCGTTGGGGTAGCCCGCCTCGGCGAGGAGTTTCTTGGCCAGGGCGGGGTCGTGCTTGGGCGGTTTCGCCGAGTCGTCGTAACCGAAGGCCAGTGGGCTGATCCCCGTGGCGCTGCGCATGGCCCGGCCCTGGAGGATGTGCTTGATGATGGCGTCCACGTTCACGGCGTGGGCGATGGCCCGGCGGACCCGCAGGTCCCGCAGCGCCTTGTGCGATCGGGAGTCCCGGCCCGCCTGATCGATCTGGAGATAGACCACCCGGAGGACGGGCGCCGACTTCACCACGGCCGTCCCCGACTTGTTGATGAACTCCGCCTGGTCGGGGGGGACCTGCCGGATGACGTGGACGCCTCCCCTAAGGAGCTCGGCTATCTGGGTGGCGGATTCCTTGATGGGCCGGATCACCAGGTTCTTGATCGCCGGCTTCTCGCCCCAATAGTCGTCGTTGCGGACCAGGACGAGGCTCACCCCCTTCTTCCAGCTGACGAACTTGTAGGGGCCCGTCCCGATGGCCCGGGCGGCCATCCCCGACTTGCCCGCCTTCTTCGCGTGTTCGGGAGGAACGGGCAGGATGGCGGTCAGCAATTCTTCGACGAGAGGGAAAGGCTTTTTCGTGAGGATGTGGACCGTGTAGGGCTCCTTGACGACCACTTCCGAGACCCAGGTGGCATTCCCGCGATTGAGGAATTTGTTCGCGGGGTCTTTCATGGAGTCAATGGTGTATTTGACGGCCTCGGCGTTGAAGGGCTCGCCGTTGTGGAACTTCACGCCCCGGCGGAGCTTGACCTCCCAAGTAAGCTCGTCCACGGGCTTCACCGAGAGGGCCAGGGCCGGCTTCACCTTCCCCGTCCTCGAGTCGCGCCGCAGGATGGGATCATAGACGTGCCAGTCCTTGATGATGCCCACGCGGGCCCGGTGGTCGCGCGGATCCATCGTGGGCTGCGGCGAGCCCAGCGCCATGACGACGGTGTCGTCGCTCTTGGCCGCCTGGGAGGCCCCGGGCCAGCCGGCAAGCAAGAGAGCGAGCGCCGCGAGGGCCGGCGCGCATCCTGCCGCAAATCGTCTCATGTCGGATTCTCCCCTGATGAGGCTCGTGGATGGGTCCGGGGCTCCCTTGCCGCTCTCCGCGCAAGGGGCAATCTCATTTTTTCGAGGATTCAAGAGAATTGTATACCAAGCGGAGCGAAAAAGCGTGTCCCCTAAAAGCGGCGGCCCGCCTGGCCGGCCAAAAGAAAACAGGTCGCGGCCACATCTGCAATTCTTTGATTTCGCTTCGTAAAGGACCTTGCTCAGCCAGCGGTACCTGCGCCGGGCTCCTTCCCGCAACCGCCGCCGGCAGGAGATTCATGCAGGGACCCCGCTTCGTCAGCCTTTATCTGGCAGAGAACAATCTTTCCGGAAGGACGGCGCATGCGGTTCCAGTGACCGCGCGAAACGGAAACAGTCCGGCCGCCGCCTCGCTTCAAGGGGAGGCGGCGGCCGGCGGAAAGGCGCTGCCGGATAGCTGGTGGCTCAAACGGGCATCCGCCTCACAGCTTTGAAACCCCAGCATGCATTGCGGCGGGACGCCCGGGCCGTCCAGAACACGGGCGACATCCATCAGCGAGATGTCGCGGGCGGAACACGCCAAGGCGAACCTCTGCCATAAGAGGGAATCAGACCGGGGGAAATTGCACGGCCCCAGATAAGGGACTCTAGGAGGAAAGCAACTCCCTCGCGTTCTTATACATGGCGTAATCGACCAGCTTGCCTTCAAAGGAAATGGCGGCCAAGCCTCTCGACTCGGCTTCCTCGAAGGCCGCGACAAGCCTTCTGCTGTATTCGAGTTCCTCGGGCTTGGGCGCATAAATCCCGCGGGCGATGGAGATGTGACGGGGGTGAATGAGAGGACGGCCATCGTAGCCGAGGCGCCTGGAGAGGATGCAATCGGCCTTCAGGGCCTCGTCATTTTGGATATCGCTGAAAACCCCGTCCAGCACATACTTGACCCCGGCGGCCCTGGCCTCAAGAACCACCTTGGAGCGCGCATAGAGCATCTCCGTCCCTTCAAGGGACCAGGCGCATTTGAGACTGCGCTGCAAATCGGCCCCCTCGGCGCCTCCGAAGACGACGCTCTCGACCCGCTTCGCCGCGGTTGCCACCTCAAAGCACCGCAGAACGGAGAGCGCCGTCTCCATCAGGAGCATCAGCTTTACGGAATTGGGCTCGAGATTCCTCTCCCGTTCGAGGCTTCCGATAATGCCGTCGGCCTTCTTTACCAAGTCCACGCTGTCCGGCTTGGGAAGCGTGATGCCGCATATATGCCTGGAAACAACCGCCTTGAGATCATCCTCCAGGAATTCGGGCTCGCCGTTCACCCTTACGAAGGATTGTACATTCAGGGCGGGGATGAGCTTTGCCACCTCGTGCCGGGTCTTTTCTTTCAGATGGACGGGCACGGCGTCCTCTAGGTCGATGATGATGGCGTCGGGATCATACTTGTATGCCTTTTCGACAAGGTCCGGTCTGTTGCCGGGCGTGTAGAGGGTTACGAGCGGCTTTCTCATTTCCTCCCCCCGCAGAATCCGATTGTCGGAATTCCGGGCATCCAGGCGGTCCTTCCTTTCAGGAACTCTTCACCTCCAGGCTGGGCCTCTGCGCCAATCGTATCCGCCACTCAAAGCCCACCGCGAGGACAAAAAACGCCATCCCGACGAGACGGATCCCCGTCGCCGGAAATATCAGAAGCGCGGCTAACACCACGCAAAATGCCCTTTCCCACGGCTGGAGCGGCCGGTGCGTGTGCCCCTCCGCCGCCGCCGCAAAGGCATACAGGCTGCAGGCAATGGCCAGGCCGGCGAAGAGGATCTCGGTGAGGGTCCCATTGATGATCGTTCCATACGCCATCAGAACCGGTATCACATAGAGCCCGATACCAAGCCTCACCGCATACCATCCGATTCGGCTGGCGCTCGCGCCGGCGATACCGCTCGCCACGAATGCGCCGACGGCGACCGGCGGGGTCCAGAGAGCGGCCAAGCTGTACCACATGATGATCAGATGCGCATTGAAGAGAGGAAGCCCAAGCTCGACCAGCCCTGGCACCGCGATAACCGCCAGGATGATGTATGCCGCAATCATGGGGATACCCATGCCGAAGACATATGAGGTGATGATCATCAAGAAGAGCATCGCCAGGAGATTCCCCTGGGAGAGCATCACCGCGAAGGAGGCCACCTTGAGGGGGAGGCCGGGCAATACCAGCATGGACACGATGACTCCGATGGCCCCCGCGCTGGCCCCGACCGAAAGCTGTAGCTTGGCGCCATCGCCGAAGGTGAGAAAGGTCTCGGTCAGATTCATCCTGTCCGTGCCATAGGGCCGGATGAAATGCAGGAGGATGGTGGCGGCGATGGCCCAGAGCGCAGCCCTGTAGGGGCTCAGCCCCCCGAAGATCAGGATGAAGACCAGAGCGATGGGGATCAGCATGTGCCATCCCTTTCGCATGACCTCTGCCATCGGCGCCGCGTCCCTCACTTCGGGGATTCCCAGCTTGTGCGAGAGGAAATGAACCTGAATATAGATGCCCCAGTAGAAAAGCAGGGCGGGCAGGAAGGAATAGAGGGCGACCTTGCCATAGGGTATTTCGGTGAAGGAGGCCAGCACGAAGGCGGCCGACCCCATGATGGGCGGCATGAGCACGCCGCCCGCCGATGCCACGGTCTCAATCGCCCCCGCCACATGGGCGGGATATCCCACCTTCTTCATCACGGGTATCGTGAAGGAGCCGGTTACGGCGACGTTGGCCGCCCCGCTTCCCATGATCATCCCCACCGCTCCGCTCGAAACCACAGCGGTCTTGGCGGCTCCCCCCTTGAGACGGCCGACAAGCGTGTTGGACAGTTCAAGGAGAAAGGCGCTCATGCCGCAGGCTTGAATGACCGCTCCGAATATCACAAAAAGCATTACATAGGTGGCGTAGACGCCGGTGATGCTCCCATAAATCCCGTCGAAGCTGAAGATCTGGCCGATGGCGCGGGCATAAGTGAACCCGCGGTGCCCGAGCGCCCCCGGGATCACGAACCCCCAAAGCACATATGCCAATCCCGCGACCGACAGGATAGGGAGCGATAGGCCCAACACCCGGCGGCACGCCTCGATGCTCAGGACGAGGGCGACCGTGCCCATCACCATATCCTTCGGCCGCATCAGTCCCGGCTTCTCGATGTAGTATTCATATTCCATGAAAAAGAATACGGTCATGACAAGAGTCAGCGCGCCGAGAAAAACGTCGACGGCCGAAATCCGGCTCCTAGGGGAGGTCGCCGAGGCGGGGTAAAGGGAGAACACGAGGATATAGCAGAGGCAGATGTAAATCGGGCGCGTGACATAGAAAGGAAGAGTGACCGCGGTCGCGTACACGAAAAAGAGCGCGAATCCCGCCGCGGTCAGATTAACAAAAGAACGCTCAAAGCCTTGAAGTTGCCGCATCCCCTATGGCCCGCCCTCCTTCGGCGGCGTACCCCGCGAACGAAATCCGCTGACATTCCGTCAGTCCAGCCTTGCATCCTTTTTCGCGTTCAGGGCAATAGCGCAGAAGGGATACTCACCCCCTTCTCCTTCCAGTACCTCACGGCCCCGGGGTGCAGCTTCAGGCCTTCGAGGGCGAAGGCCCCTTTTTCCTCGATGTAGGTCTTGGTGTTCCACATGTTCCAAAGCCTGTGATTCCGCTTGAGATATGTGACCCCTTCGGGGCTCAGGTTGACCTTCAGCAGCTCGTGGACCGCCTCCTCCGGCACTCCCTTGTGGGCGACGATGTAGCCCAGGTAGCCGAGCACCGGCACGTCTTTCTTGAGCCAATCGTAGGCGCCGGCGGGAATCGTATCGAGGAAAACGGGGGCCAATTTCTGGATTTTCTTGAGACGTTCCATGTCGAGAGGAAGGATGTTGATTTTCTTCTGGGCGCCGGCCTGCATGACCGCGGGGTAGGGCGCCGGGCCTCCCATGAATGCATCAACCTGGCCGTCGACGAACGCCCGGCTGCTCTCCTCGTAGGAGAGACGGAGGATCTTGACCTTGCTCCTGACTTCGTAGGCGTCCAGGATGAGCAGCCCCAGGTCGGCAATCGCGCTGCCCGGAGGCCCAATGCTCACCGTCTTCCCCGCCAGTTCGGGGACAGAGTTGATCCCCTCTCTCGCGTTCCAGCTCACGTTCGTGCCATGGGTCACGGCCACTCCGCGCAGGTCCTTGTAAGGAGACTCGCCTTTGTAGGGCCCCAGGCCGCGGAAGGCCTGGAAGATCTGTATTCCGCCCGTGAACGCAAGATGGCTCTCGCCGCGCCCGACGAGCCTGATGTTCTCGACAAATCCGGCCGAGGTTTCGGCGGTGATCCGCAGCAGCTTCGTCTTGGTATTCGTATTCTCGGCAACGCCCGCCGCCAGCGTATAGGCAAGCGAGGCGGGGCCCGCGCCTGCCAGCCCGATTTCGAATTTCGCCGCGAAGGCGATTGTGGCCGCGGTCAACAGCATGACGGAAAAAATAACGGTTCCGATTCCCACTCTCTTCATTTCGGCTTCTCCTTCCCGGATGCGGTGGCTGTCCGTTGCGAAGACGGGCCCGGCCGAGTCAAATGATCCCTTCTGCCGCCAAATCGGTCATGTCGAGCTCGGAAAGGCCCAAATGCTTCTTGAAAATTTCATCGTTGTCGGCACCCATGCGTTTTCCCGCATGGCTCACGGATCCGGGAGTGAGCGTCATCTTGGGAAAGACGCCTTCCATCATCAGCGATTCCTTGTCTTCGTCCGGAACATGAATCACCATCTCCCTGGCCTTCGCATGGGGGTCTTTGATGATGTCGCGGATGTCATAGATCGGCGCCACGGGGATCTCGCTCTTCCTAAGCAGTCCGACGGTCTGATCCAGCGTATGCTCCGCCATCCATTTCCCGACGATCGCGTCGAGCGCGTCGACGTTCTTCACCCTGTTCATGTTCGTACTGAAGCGATGATCCCGGATGAGCTCCGGCTGGCCCATAACGGCGAAAAATTTTGTGGCCATCGTCTGGGTCGAGGCCGCGAGAGCCACCCAGCGTCCGTCCTTCGTCCTGTAGGTGTTCCTCGGGGCGCTCGCGGCCCTGTTGCCGATGCGCTTCGGGGGCTCCCCGGTGAGTTCATACGCGAGCGCATTTGGCCCCACCATCGCGTAAAGGCTCTCCCAGATGCTCACATCGATGACCTGGCCCACCCCGGTGCCGACGACGTCGCGGTAATGGACGGCGAACATCGCCGCCAGGGCGCCATGGAACGCGGCAAAGCTGTCGGCGAGGGCGAATTGAGGAAGGACGGGAGGGCCATCCGGCTCTCCCGTCATCGCGGCGAAGCCGCTCATCGCCTCCATGAGGGTGCCGAAGCCGGGGAAGCTGCTGTAGGGACCGTACTGGCCGTAGCCCGTCACCCGCACCATGATGAGACGGGGATTGATCCGGGAGAGGTCCTCGTAGCGTATGCCCCATTCCTCGAGCCGGCCCGGCCTGAAATTCTCGATGAAGATGTCCGCGTCCCGGAGCAGGCGGACGAGAAGCTCGCGCCCTTTCGGCTTGGAGATGTCGAGGGTGATGAACTTCTTGTTCCGATCGTAGCATTTCCAGAAGGGATTGATCCCATCGACGGAGAAGCCGAACTGCCTCAGGTGGTCGCCCGTCTTTGGGTGTTCCACGTGGATGACTTCCGCGCCGAAGTCGGCCATGAGCCGGCCGCACAGGGGCGCGGCTATGACCGTCGCGCATTCCACCACCTTCAGGCCCTGAAGGGCGTTGGGCTTCACACCATTGTCCGGGATCATCCGCGCCTCTCGCCGTGAGTGCCAAAACCGCCGATTGCCGGCGCCATCGCCCGAGCCCACGCCTCAACGGACGACGCATATCTCCGCAAGCGGGTACCTGTGCAGGTTTTCAATGCCGCTGTCGCTGACGACGGATGTGTCGCCGATCCAGATCCCCGCCGTCTCCGCCTCGTTCACCGGCCATGCGACCACATTCACGCAGTGGTTTCTCTCGAAGACGAAGTCGGGGTCGGTGACGGTGTCGCCGGACGCGCGGATGTCCGGAGGAGAGTTGTAGTTCGACCATCCGAAGATGCACGTCTTCGGCGTGTAGCCGCCTTTCCGGATGGCGTCGATGCACGGCCGCGCGAGATCACTCCCCTTGATGCCCGGCTTAATCGCGGAGTGGAGATCCGCGTGCGTCTTCTGGCCCAACCGGAACATCGCCGCGTACTGGGGCGTCGGCTCTCCCACGAAATACGTGCCCCAGATTTTCCCGAAATATCCCCCCCACCCGACCGCGATCTCGGTCATGATGACATCGCCCATCTGGATGGGGGTGGTCAGGGCGAGCTGATGGGCATAGATCATGTCCGGATTGCTCATGGGGGTCCGTCCCACATGGCCGAAAGGAATCTTCCCATCCATGTCGTGAGCGGCGCGCAGCACGATGTTGTACAGGTCGCAGGGCCGCACCCCCGGGCGCGTGGCCCGGACCATGAGATCGTAGGCGGCGTCCGTCATGGCCGCCGCCCTGCGCATGTAAGCCATCTCTTCATCGCTCTTGACCAGCCTCAGCCGCTCGAACCATTCGGTCACTATCTCGAAGTCCGCCTTGGGCAGCGCTCGGGTGATCGCGATGTGATGGTCGTAGGGAAGATTGATGTTGGCCCAGTGCATCGCTCCGACGATCCCGATGCGCTTCTCGTCGAGGCCTAGCTCCTTGAGCCGATCCGCCACCCGCAGGGGAGTCTGCGCCATGCCTCCGGCGCGCACGTCCTTCAGGTGGGTGGTCTGCTTCACGTTCTTGAGGTGATTTCCCCACGTCGTGAAGACGGTCGGCTCTCCTTCGAGCGGGAACACGACGTAGGTCTGGACGAATCCGGCGAAGCTGGCGATGTAGACCACGTTCGGCTGGCCGGGGTCCGTCCCCAGGTAGCCCCCGATCCCATAGACGATGAGGCCATCGAGGCTCTTCGCCCGCATGGCGGTCCGGATACGCTCATACCTGGCCGCGTATTCCTCCTTTGAGAACCAAGGCCAAAAGTTGTTTTGGCACTTCATGACGCCTTCCTCTCGGCAATAAAGCGCCTGATGGCGCACGGGCCGATCAGCCGGACTACAGGCCCGCGGCCACCTTGAGCCGTTTGATGTAGTTTCCGCCGTCGAGATGCTTGATGGAAAACGAGTCCCGCAGGAGCTTCTCGAAAGGGGCTTCCTTCATCACGCCCATGCCGCCCGCCAGCTCCGCAGCCTTGTGGGCGATTTCAAAGGAATGGTTGGTGCAGAAGCACATCACGGCGGGCACGCGCTTGGGATCCGGCGTCCCATGATCCGTGGACCATGCCACGTTCCACACGAGGGACCGCATCGCCTGGAGCGAGGCGTACATGTCGGCGAGCTCGCAGGCGATGGCCTGATGCTCGATGATGGGCTTGCCGCCCTGGACGCGGTTCTTGCAGAATTCGACGATTTCCTCGAAGGCCGCCCGGGCGACTCCAATGGACCGTGCGGCGTTCAGGATGCCGTCGTTCGCCAGCGACGCGCGGATGGAGACGATCCCGCGGCCTTCCGGCCCCAGCATCCATTCCTTGGGGACGCGGCAGTTTTCGAAGATGATCTCGGCGTTCCTCAGGAGCCGGAAACCCATCTTGTCGTGCACCCGGCCGTATCTCATCCCAGGATGGCCGTCCGGGATGAGGAAGCAGGTGCAACCGTCCAGCATGCCTTTGCTCGGGTCCGTCCTCGTGAAGACATAGTAGAGCTTGGCGATTCCGCCATGTCCGATGAACTGCTTCATCCCGTTGATCACGAAATGATCGCCATCCTTCACGGCCGTCGTCCGCACCCCCGCGCCGGGGGCGTTGTAGGGAAGGATGTTGTCGCCTCCGGAATCCGGTTCGGTCATCCCGACCGCCACGAGAAAGGTGGGGTCCGCGCAGAAATCCCTGAGCCACTTGTCGCGCACGTCCTCGGTCGTCACGCGGCGGTCGCTCAGCATGTGATAGAGCTTGCGGCCGTTGATCGGCAGGCTGCCGAGCGACACATCGCCCACGCCTAGCTCTTCGCACACGATAACCACCGTCACGGTGTCTTCGACGCCCCCGCCGCCGTACTGCTCCGGAACCGCGAGAGTCCGAAAGCCCAACTCGGAGCACCGCTTGATGAGATCCATGCTCACGCAGTCATCGGGCGTCTGGCCCTTATCGAGCTCCTTGACGAGGGGTTTCGCCTCGTTCTTGACGAAGTCTCGTGCCAGTTTTTGCAGCGCGACCTGCTCTTCGGATAATGCAAAATCGACCATGGAACCATTTCCTCCCGGAACGATCAGCGGTATTGCAACGGGACGGTTGAGGGCTCCGCATCGCGGAGGATGCGCAAACGGCTTCTGCGCATAAATTGCATGGCCAATGCGGCGGCCGCCATGCCGAAGCCGGCCATGTCGGTATAGAAGCCGGGGAAGATCAGCAAGAAAGACGCCGCCAAGAACAAGAGCCTATCGGCGGTGTTCGTCTTGACCACCAAGTATCCTTGGACCCCCGCGGCGAGGAACGCCGTTCCGACGCAGGCGGTGGCCGCCGCCATGAATATCTGCCATGGGGTCCCGACCATCAGAAGAGACGGCGCATATACGAACATGTACGGGACGATGAAGGCGGCGATGCCAATCCGCATTCCGGTGAAGGCGACGCTTATCGGATTGGCCTTAGCGATTCCGGCCGCTGCGTAAGCCGCCAAGGCAACGGGAGGAGTCGTCCCCGACACGATAGAGAAGTGGAACGCGAACATGTGAGCGGCGAGGGGCGGCACACCCATGTTGATGAGGGCCGGCGCCGCCACGGCTGCCGTGACAATGTATGCCGCCGTCGCCGGAAGGCCCATGCCGAGGATAATGCAGATGATCATCGTCAGGACGAGGGCCGGGAACAAATGGCCCCCCGAAAGATCCATGAGCAGGGCCGCGAACTTGAGGCCGATTCCCGTAAGCGAGATGATGCCAACGATGATTCCCGCCGTTGCGCAGGAGACGGCGACTTCCATCATCCCTTTCGGGCCTTCTTCAAGGGCCCGCATCATTCCCGGCACGCCCATCGCGCTGCGCCGGTCCACGAAGTAGCCGGCCCCCGCCTTGAGCATGGAAAGCGGGCTGAAGGCGGAAAAGCCTCCTCGGCGGACATAATCTGCCGCCGACTTCACCCACACAATCCCGACGGCCGCGGACAGCGACAGAAGAGATGCGCGTATGGGACTCGAAAATTCCACGACCAGCGAATAGATCAGCACCCCGAGAGGAAGAAGGAGATAACCGCCCGTCATCAGGACTTTGCGGATACTCGGAAGCTCTTCCTTCGAGAGGCCCCGAAGCCCTTCCTTCGCCGCCTCGAAATCCACCATCCAGAAGAGAGCTGCATAATAGATGAGCGCCGGAATCGCGGCGGCCAGCACCACGTCGTAATAGGGGATGTTCAGCAGCTCGGCCATGATGAAGGCCGCGGAACCCATGATCGGGGGCGTAATCATCCCTCCGCTCGATGCGATGGATTCCACTGCCCCGGCGAAGTGAGGTTTGTAGCCCGTTTTCTTCATCAGCGGGATCGTCAGCGTTCCCGTGGTGACCACGTTGGCGATCCCGCTCCCCGAGATGGTCCCGAACAGCGCGCTGGAGAAAATGGCGACCTTGGCGGGCCCTCCGCGCGTGCGCCCGGCGATGGCAAAGGCCACGTCCATGAAGACGGAGCTGACGCCCGTGGCGCGGAGAAAACCCCCAAATAGGACAAAAAGGAAGGCGTAGGCGGCCGAGGCGTGCAGGGGAACCCCGAGAAGGCCGCTGTCGCTGAGGAGGTAGCCGAAGATGCGGCTGAGGCTTTTTTCTCCGTGCTTGAGCATCCCCGGGAAATAGGGGCCGTAATAGGCATAAATCAGCGCGACCAGCGCAATGAGCACCAGCGGCAGACCCACCAGTCTCCGCGTCGCTTCAAGGACAAGAACCACAAGGGTGATGCCGGTTGCGACCATCCATATATCGGGGGCCGAAGCCGCGCTGAATTGGATGTCCTCCGCATGCAGGATGACGTAATACACCCCAAGGGCCCCAAGAGCGATCGCGGCCCAGTCAAGGCTTGAAAGCCGGCGGTCGGGGCTATTGGCCCTGCCTTTCAAGAGGGCAAAGACGAGAACCAGCGGGATCAGCAGATGCACCGAGCGGAGAATGAGCGGGTCGAGGGGATAGAATCCAAGCCCGACGATATGGAATATGGAGATGGCGACGCCGAACGCGAAGAGGCCCGCGGCTACCGCGCCGCCGACCCTCCGCGTGGCTCTTCCACCGCCGTCCTCCTGCCCCTCGGGTCCAGCTTGCTCAACCATCAGATCGGTCTCCGGCGCGGCACGTGAGGCCCTTCCTCACTTGCATCTTTTGAGCTCTTGTCAATCGATCGGCTTGGGGAGCGGTACGTTTTGCTCCTTGAAATAGCGCGCGGCGCCGGGATGGAACGGCACGATGTTGGCGAATTTGACGTTCTCCAGGCTGAGCTGGCGGCCGAATTCGCCCATGGTCTTGGCCAGCTCGTCTTTCTTGTCGAACGTCGTCTTCACCAGACGGTAGGCGACATCGGCGTCGAGCTTGGGATTGCAGATAAGGGACGCCAGCCAGGCCAGGGATTCTCCATCCTTATCGAGGTACTTATAGGCGCCCTTCTTGACCGTCCCGATCGAGTACTGGGGGTTCTTCTTGACGAGCCGCTCCAGGTCCGCGCGGTCGAGATAGAAGTAGTTGACCTTGTGGGTCAATTCCTGGTTCCTGAGCGCCCCAAAAGGAGAAATCGTGGAGATGAGGCCCACGTCGATCAGGCCATCGGCCATCTGGCCGAGGGCATCCCCCCAGCTCACGTTCACAATCCGCTTGGGCCTGAGGCCGAATTCCGCGACGATGAGGCGCAGGATGAAGTTGGCGGGCCCGGCGGCCGGGCCGGGCGTGATCACCTTGCCGTTCAGGTCCGACAGCTTGGTGATCTTCTTGCCCCCCAGGCTCCAGATGTCCGACAAGCCCACATACCAGGGGATGCAGGTATTGGTGTTGGTCATCTTTTTGCCCTTGGCCCAGGCGAGTCCCTTTTTCCCTTCGTACAAGGTTGTGGTTACTGAAAAGCCGATGTCGGCCGCGCCCGAATCGACGAGCCGGTAGTTGTCGAGATTTCCCCCCGTGGCCTCCACGTTCACGTTCAAGTCCGGGTTATGCTTCATGATGAAGGCCGCCCAGGCGCTCGACGCCAATTGGAGCGACCCTCCGACGGAGGCCGATCCCATCGTGATGATCTTCTTTTCCGCCGCCGAGGCCTTGCCCGCGCCCAGACCAGCGGCGAACATGACAGACCCGGCGAAAATGACAAGCGATCTCATCCTCATTCCCATGCCCCTCCCGTTCATGAAGCCAACGTTCCCGCCCCATCAGGGCCGATGAAAAGCGGCGCCGAGCCACGCTTTCCGTAGAATGCCGACCCGATCAGTCCCTTGGCCGCGGGGGTTTCGGTTTCGTCGCAATAGGGAATTCTTGGCATCGGGCATAACACCTCAGAAGGGGGACACGCCGCCTGGGCCTCCGACCCTTCAGGCGCACCCACCTGCGGGAGAGTTGCGAATTTCTGTAGAATCTAAGAAAAATATATCTGTAAATCTGTATTATGACAACCGCAATCCCTGCCGCGTGAGAGGGGCGAAGACCGGGGTGAGAATCTAATGTGATTGATTCAATTGGTGTTATCGGTGGAGGCTACGTGGGTCACGGCGTGGCCCAGATGTTCGCCCAGGCTGGCCTCTCCGTCGTCCTATTCAATCGCACCCGGGCAAGCTCCAGCCGGGCGATGGAAAATATCCGGAAGGGATTGGATCTGTTCGTGGCGGCGGATTTCTTGCCTCCCGCCGCAGCCGAGGCCGCCCTCAAGCGCGTCGAGCCGACGACCGATTTCTCCGCCGCTGTCCTCGCATCCGATTTCATCGTCGAAGCCGTCGCGGATGAACTGCCTCTCAAGCAGAAACTATTCAAAGAAATGGACGCCCTGGCGCCCCCTCACATCATCCTAGCCAGCGAGACATCGGGGCTCCACATCACGGATATCGCGCGAGATACCGTTCATCCGGAACGCTGCATCACGGCGCACAACTACACTCCCCCTCCCCTGATGCCGGTGGTCGAAGTGGTGCCGGGAGAGAAGACCTCGGCCGAGACGGTTCAGCTCACCTGCGCTCTTCTTCGGCGAATCGGGAAAGATACGGTCATCTGCAAGGAGGTTTCCGGTCATATCGGATCGAGATTCACCAATGCCCTCCGCCGGGAAGCCTTCCATCTCATCGAACAAGGACTCGCCACGCCGGAAGCAATCGATACCGTGATGCGGTCGGTGGGGCGCCTGTTCCCCGTCATGGGAATATTGCTGCTCACGGATTTTTCAGGGGTCGACATGGCCCGGAACAGCCAGCGGAACATCCTTCCGCGCCTGAGCCACGATTCCAAGCCGTCCGCGCTGATAGAGAAGATGACGGAAGCGGGAAAGCTGGGGATCAAGTCGGGAGAGGGATTCTACCAGTGGAATCCCGAGCGCATTCAGGAAATCGTGGAGGCCAGGGGACGGGAGCTTATCCGGTGGATGCGGGCGGCCCCTCTCCCCCCTCTGCCGCCACGCGCCGGTTTCCAAACGTCATCGACCACACGAAACGAGAGGTAAGCCCATGAGCGGCCGGCGCGAGCGGAAGGGGAGCATCCAACGGGGGGATCATTTCATCGAGGCTTGCACGCCGGGCCTCCGCCTTCACCTGCTCGAGAAGAGCCCGAAGCCCAGTGGTACCCGGACTGGCCGTCCCGCCCTGCTCATGGTCCATGGCCAGAGCCTGCCCTCGCCGGTGTGCTTCGACTTCCCCGTCCCCGGCTATTCGTGGATGGACCACATCGCCGCCCGGGGCTACGACGCGTTCGCCCTCACGCTCCGGGGCTACGGCTTGTCCAGCCGGCCCCTCGAGATGGCGCACGATCCCGCGTCCGCGCCTCCCGCCGTCCGGGCGGAGACGGCTTTGCGCGATGTCGAGGCGGCCGTCCGCTTCATCCGGGAGAAGCGAGACGGGAAATCCCTCAGCCTCCTGGGCTGGGCCCAGGGCACCATGCTGGCGGCCGCCTTCGCCGCGGCCCATCCCGCGCAAGTGGATAAGATCGTCCTCTTCTCGCCTCTCTACCTCAACGACCCCTCGGCCGCATCCTTGTTCGAGGATCCGGAGCGGCCCGGCCAGCTCAAACCGGAGTTCCGCGGGGCATGGCGCTGGGTGAACGAGGAAGGCCAGCAGCGGAACTGGAGCCGGCTGTTCCCGCGCGGAAAGAGCCGACTCTGGCGGGAAGCGCGCGCCGCGCGGGCCTATTGGGATGAACAATTGAAATACGACCGCACGGGGATGCGGCGCCGGCCCCCCGGCGTCCGAATCCCGAACGGCCTCATGGCGGACCACTTCGACCGCACGCGCGGGCGGTCGATCTATGATCCCGCCAAGGTGAAATGCCCGGTTCTCCTGATCCGGGGAGAGCACGACCTCGTCTCCGAGGACAAGGAGGCCCAGAGGCTTTTCCGGGCCCTCACCCGGACGTCCGGGAAGCGGTACGCAATCATCGGGGACGCGACGCACTTCGTTCAGTTCGAGAAGCGGAGGAATGAACTCTTCTCCGAAGTGCATGGTTTTCTGGAAGCCTGACCGGAATTTCGCAGGACCCGGGAGGAAGCGATGAAGGCGATGCGCGTCCACGAATTTGGCCTTGAGCATCCGATGCGGCTGGACGAAGTGGAGGATCCTCGACCTCAGGAAAACGAGATTCTCGTGCGAAGCCTCGCCGCCGGGGCGCATCCGGTCGATGTCGTCATCCGCGCCGCGAAGCATCCCTTCCACAAAAATTTCACGCTCCCCTATATCCCCGGCCCCGAAGCGGCCGGGGACGTCATCGCGGTAGGCGCCGGCGTGAAGAACTTCCGCGTGGGCCAGCGGGTCTGCGGCCGCTGCACCGGCGGCTCATACGCCGAGAAAGTCCGCATGAGCATTTCGTGGGCGACGGAGCTGCCGGAGAGCTACAGTTACGCCGAGGGCGCGGGCATTGTGGTCCAGTTCGCCACGGCCTGGAACGCCCTTGTCATCCAGGCCCAAGCGGGCCCCGGCGAGACGGTGCTCATCCACGGGGGCGCGGGCGGAGTCGGTATGGCGGCGCTCCAGCTCGCCAAGACCATGGGTTGCCGGGTGATCGCCACGGCCGGAACCCGGAAGAAATGCGGCCTGTGCGTGGACCTGGGGGCGGATCGGGCCATCAATTACCGCGAGGAGAATTTCGCGGAAGGCGCCCTCAAGCTGACGGAAGGGCGGGGAGTCGACGTCGTCGTCGATTGTGCCGCCGACGCGAATCTGATGAACGACGTGGACGCGATCCGCCCGGGCGGGCGGATCGTCGTGCTCGGCACGGCCAAGGCACTGGACGAAAAGGCCGCCTTCGGGGTCCAGCGGGCGCTGGTCAAGGACGCCCGGATTCTCTGCATGTCGATGCCGAATCTGACGCCCCACCTGCCCGGCCTGATGCGGCGCCTTTCCTCTCTTGTTTCGGAAATTCATTTCAAGATCCCCATCTACCGGGAGATGAAACTCGCGGAGGCCAACGCGGCGCATGAAATCCTCTGGAGCGGCGAGCATCATGGAAAAATTGTTCTTGCCCCTTAGCCCGCCGCCGTTCATGGGAGTTCTTTGAAGGGCCGCTCTCGCGTCATCCCGGGCGATGCATCCTAAACGCGCGTACTCATGCTCCATCGCATTGTGCTGCCCCCGCAAATCCTCCGAAGAAATACGCTCCATGCTCCAAGGCAAAGGCGGCCGACACGGCGACAAGGCCATCACACGCCCAAATAGCTCCCGCGCAGGGCAGGCATGGAATCCGAATAGGGAAAACGGGGGATTGCTGGGGAATAGGCTTCTCGCGTCGATTCCATCACGACTCGGGGGCGCTCTGCGATGAACGGTCTGGACCGTTGAGCTGCCTCTCCCGCCGGCCGCCTGGTCAGGCTATCGGTTCTCCCTCGGTCCGCTCCAGTTCGAGAATCTCCCGCCGCAGTTGCGCGGTGACGGGCCCCGGCGCGGGGATGGGACGCCCGTCCACCTCGGCCACCGCATGGACCCGGCTGAACGAAGAGGTGAGGAAGGCTTCGTCCGCCGTGTAGAGGTCGTAGAGCGTGAGGTCCGTCTCCTGGGCGGGGATGCCCGCCCGGGAGGCGATTCCGAGCACCGTCCGCCGCGTGATGCCATCCAATGCCTGATGGGCCCGCGGGGTTTTCAGCACCCCCTCCTTCACGATGAAGATATTCTCCCCCGCCGCCTCCGCCACGAAGCCCCTGAGATCCAGCAGCACGGCCTCGTCGCACCCCGCCTCGATGGCCTCGATGCGGGCGAGGACGTGGTTGAGGTAGTTCAGGGACTTCACGCGGGGCTCGAGACATTCGGGCGGCGTCTTGCGCACCCCCGCCGTCTTGAGCCGCAGGCCCCCGCCCTTGGCCTTATAGGTGGACGCCGTGGCGGCGGGAGGGCTCGGCTCGTGGAGGAGGACGGCCAGGGTGGGCACGGGCGCAGTGCGGGGGTCGAGCAGGGGATACCCCTCCCCCCGGGAGACGATGACGCGGATGTAGACGTCCGCCGCCTCCGAGCGCCGGATCGCCTCCTTCACGATCTGGGCGATGCGCTCCTTCGTCTCGGGGAGCGCGAGCCGGAGCGCCCGGGCCGAGCGCTCGAGGCGGTCCAGGTGCTCCCTGAGCCTGAAGATGCGGCCTCCGCTGGCGGTCAGGCTCTCGAAGATGCCGTCGCCGTAGAGGAAGCCGTGGTCGAAGGCCGAGACCTTCGCTTCCTTGGCCTCGATGAACTCCCCGTTCACGTAGCAGATGAGGGGCATGGCAGATCTACATGGCGCACCAGCCGTCGTCCACGACGAGGTCGTGGCCATGAACGGCGCTGGCGTCGTCGGAGGCCAGGAAGACGGCGGCTCCCGCCATCTCGGCGGTTGAGATATAGGCGCGCCCCGTCGGGGTGTAGCTGGCCATGAGCTTCACGAACTCCGGGTCGTCCTGGAGGTGCCGGTTGAGGGGGGTGGCCGTGTTCCCGGGGGAAATAGAGTTCACGTTGATGCCGAACTTCGCGATCTCGGCCGCGAGGGCCCGGGTGAGCATATGGACGCCTCCCTTGCTGGCGCAGTAGGGCAGTGCGTTCGGGAAAGCGTGGGTGCCCGCGATGGAGGAGATGAAGATGATCTTCCCGGACCTGTGCTTCTTCATGCGAGGCACCACCGCCTGAGCGAGCAGGAAGTTGCCCTTCAGGTTCACGGAGAGGGTGAGGTCCCAATCCTTCTCCGAGTAATCCTCCATCGGCTTGTTGATCATGACGCCCGCGTTACCCACCACAATATCCACCGGGCCCAGGTCCTTGGTCACCTTCTGGACGAGGTCCCGGACGTGGGCCTTCTTGGAGACGTCGCAGCGGTAGGCGCGCGCCCGGCCTCCATCCTCCGCGATGGACTTGGCCACCGCCTGGCCGCGCTTGGGATTGCGGGCGTTCACCACGGCCACCTTGGCCCCCTCCTTGGCGAAGCGACGGCAGATGGCCTCCCCGATGCCCTGCGAGCCTCCGGTCACGATGGCCACCTTGTCCTTGAGCTTCATGGCGCGGCTCCCCTCATATCGCGTTTTCCGGCTTCAAGACGCGGCCATGGCGCGGCGCCTGGCCGCGGTAGCCTCTCGATCCACCTGGCCGGTCCCGTCCAGGATCACCCCATACACCTCCGCCGCCCGTCCGCGCGAGACCCAGCGTTCCTCCACGTCATAGCGGACCTTCTCGGCCGGACGCTCCCAGGGCGGGCCGTACCCTCCGCCGCCCGTGCAGTAGGAGGCCACCGTCTCGCCCGGCTCCAGGATGATGTCGGCGCAGGCAGGCAGCTCCACCAGTTCTCCGCTCCTTTTCCGGCGGTAGTTCCGGGAGGGGACGCCGTCCAGCCCCCCCCGCGTCCCCTGGGCCGGGTGGATGGCGCCGTCCGAGACGTACGCCACCTCGAGCTTCCCGCCCCCCACGGGGCCGTACTCGGCGAAGCCCGAAGGCGCCCCAACCGTGCGGCCCGCGCCCTCGGTGTCGATCAGGAGGCGGCGCGTCTTGATCAGGATGGGAAAGTGGAGCTCGTCCAGCTCCACGCTGTCCACGAAGCACATCCCCGAGTTGCCGGCGTGGAGGATGGTCAGCCAGGCGTCGGTCTTGCCCGCCCCCGCGCCCCCCGTGACCATCAGGAAGAGGTGGTTCACGAAGGGCTCGTTGTTGTTGCGGGGATCGAAGCCCGACACGACCCCCATCGAGGCGGGGAAAATGGCCCCGCACTCGGCCAGGCCGATCCCGTCCTGGATCTGGGAGAAAGCGCGCTGGACGGGATTCGTCACCCGGTCGGCCAGGTTCGTCGTGGCCACGGACATGCTGGTGGGGTGCCTCCCGCCCCCGGCGATCGAGCCTTCCCGGATGTGGACCCGGATGCGCCGGAAGCTCCCCGAGTTCGTGGGCACGATGTCGTCGATGCTGTTGAAGATGCCGATCATGGCCCCGGTCCGGGCGCAGGCCTCGGAGAGATTCAGGCCGCAGGGCATGGCGTCCGGGTTGTCGCGCAGGTCCACCTCGATCATGGCCTTCTCGCTGTCCACGCGCACCTTCACCTTGATCGGGACGCCCTCGGGCGGGGTGCCCGGCACCGCGTCGTGGATGCTCACCGCTTCGGAGTAGCCTGTGGGGAGCTTCCGGATCGCGGAAATCATGATCTTCTCGCTGTAGTCAAACCACTCCTGGGTGAAGGCGTGCAGCATCTCCCAGCCGTACTCCCGGCCCATCGCCAGCACCTCGCGCTCCCCGATGCGCGCCGCGCCGATCATGGCGAGGTAGTCGCCGTGCCACTGATTGGGGACGCGGATGCGCATCCGGCAAAGGCGGACGATGTCTTCGATGTCGCGGTAGTCCTCCTGCACCTTGGTGGGAGGAAAGATGAGGGCGCCTTCCTCGTAAACGTCCCGCGCGTGGCCCATGTAGGTGGTCGGCTGGCCGTTGCCGCAGTCGGCCTGGTGGGCCTTCACCCACACCGTGAAGTGATGGGCGCCGCGTTCGTCGATGACGGGGACCAAGATGGTGTGGTCCGCCGGATGGGAGCAGCCGTGATAGGGAGAGTTATGCAGGAAGGCGTCTCCCCGCTTGAGGTTCGGGTGGAGCTCCATCATCGAGCGGGCCATGAGGTCCGCCCCGCTCAAGTGGTGGATGGGGAGCGACTCGGCCCCGGTCAAAAGCTCGCAATCCCGGGTGACGACGCTGGTCGAAAAGTCCCGCGCCAGGTTCAGCACCCCGGAGCGGCCCGTGCGCAGGAGGGTGTTGGCCATCTTGGTGGTGACGGCCTCGAAGCGCTTGCTCAGGACGGCCAGGGTGACGGGGTCGAGCCGGGCCTGCTTTTTTCCCCGGGGCGGCGCCTTTCTCGGGGAGCCCGGCCCAGTCCCCCGGCTTCTCCCTGCGGCTCTGGCCATCCTCTTCCTCCTTTGAGGCTCGGCGCCCTCATCCCAGGGGCCGCCGACGGAACCGAGGTGAAATTTTTTTTGCCTATAACACCGGTGAATATCGGTGAAAATCCTTTGAAAATGGACCCTATTTGCCCTCTCAGGCTCCTCCAGGCCAGCCGAAATATCGTGAAATATCCCGGAATTTACCGAACAATCCTTCCTCGCATCCCGGGCGGCGGCCCTGTTCCTCTGGGCCAGAAGCGGCGGCGCCGGCAGCCGCTCCCATCGGGAAAGATACGCCCTACCCGCCCCCGGCCACCTACCGCAATTTCGCCCACCTTCCGGCACGGGCCGCTTTTTCGCTCCCTAGGGGCGGATCACCAAGTTCCCCGCCCGATTCCGGTGGGCCGACGCCCCCGGTTCGATGACCACTGTGGTGAAGGGGGACTCGATGACGGCGGGCCCCCGCACCGGGGCGTCCACCTTCAGGCTCCCGAAGAGCGCCACGCGGGTCTTCTGGCGGCGGCCGTCGAAGTAGGCCATCCGCGAGGGGGCGAGCTCCTTCTCGTAGAGCCCCTCGCGGGCGAGGCGGCCGAGCTGGCCCTTGCGGAGCCGGCACCGGGCTGCCGCGCGCCAGCCCACGAACTCCACCTCGGACCCGGGGTCCCGGAAGGCGAAGATCTCCTCATGGATGCCGTCGAAGGCCTCGCGCGCCCGCTGGATGTCCTTCGGCGACTTGAACCGCCCTTTCTCCAGCGGGACATCAATCTCCCAGATCTGGTGCCGGTAGCGGGCCTCGGCGTAGAAATCGATCGCGTGATCCACCGCGCCCCGGCCGGGGCCCTTGATGAACGCCCGGCACTTTTCCTCCAGGGAGCGCAGCGCCGCGTTCACGCCCTCGAAGTCGAACTTGCCGGTGACCGTATAGAACAAGGAGCGGTAATCCGCCTGCAGGTCGGACATGAGGGCGCCCGCGGCCGATAGCGCGGCCCCGAGGTGAGGGATGATCACCTGCCTGCAGCCCAGGCGCCGGGCGATGGCCACGGAATTGAGCCCGGCGGCGCCGCCCCCTCCTATCAGGACCGCCTCCCGGGGATCGATCCCCTGGTGGATGGTGATCTGCTCGATGGCCCCGACCATGTTCTCGGTGGCGAGCCGCAGGATGGCGTCCGCCGCCTTCTCCAGCGAGAGCCTGAGCGGCCGGGCCACGTGCGCCTCGATGGCCCTGGCCGCGAGCCCCGCATCGAGCTGCATCGTCCCGCCCAGGAAGAAGAAGGGATCGATGTGGCCCAGGACGAGCGAGGCGTCCGTCACCGTGGGCAGCTCTCCCCCCTTCCCGTAGCAGGCCGGCCCCGGCACCGCCCCGGCGCTCTGGGGGCCGACATGGAGGAGCCCGCCCTCGTCCACCCAAGCGATGCTCCCTCCTCCCGCCCCAATGCTCTTCACGTCCACCGAGGGGAAGCCCAGGATGTGGCCCCGGTAGCGCTGGCCCAGCCAGGTCTCGGGCGTCATGGGGATCACCCCCCGCCTCACCAGGCTCACGTCGTAGGTGGTGCCGCCGGTATCCGCCACGATGGCCGTCTCGGCCCGGGCGTCGAGCCGCGCGAAATGGCGCCCGGCGATGGGGGCCATCGAGGGGCCCGAACCCACGGAGTGGATGGGCGCCTTGGCCAGCTCGCCGGCGTCCATCACGCCGCCCTTGGAGGTCAGCATGAGGAGGCGGCCGCGGAAGCCCTTTTCCCGGAGCCTCTCCTCGAGGCCGCCGATGTAGCGGGACATGAGAGGCTTCAGGGAGGCGTCGATGCAGGCGGAGGAAGCCCGCCGGTACTCCCGGAGCATGGGGTTGAGCGCATGGGAGAGGGTGTGGGGGACTTCCGGAAGACGCTCGCCCAGGAGTTCCCCTATCCGGACCTCGTGCGCCGGATTGACGGTGGACCAGAGCAGGCACACCGCCACCGCTTCCACCTCGATCTCCCGCAGCCGGGAGATGATGGAAACCACCTCCTTCTCGTCCAGAGGCTCGTGCACCGTTCCATCCGCCCCGATGCGCTCGGGCACCTCGAAGGTGAGGGCGCGGGGGATGTAGGGCTTCGGGAATGGAACGAGGAAGTTGAAAGGCTCGAGCCTGCCCCCCTCCCGGAGCACCAGGATATCGGGGTGTCCCTTCGTGGTGAGGAAGGCCGTCTTTGCGGTGCTTCCGGTGACGATGGCGTTCGTGGCGTGGGTGGTGCCGTGGATGAACAGCTCGCCGGCGTCGAGAAGCTCCTCGACGGTCGTGGAGAAGGACTCGGCGGCAGCGGCCACGGCGGCCAGGATGCCCTCTGCCGGCTGGTGGGGGGTCGTCGGGGCCTTGAACATGTGGAGGGCGCCCGCGTCGTCTTCGAGCACCAGGTCGGTGAAGGTGCCGCCGGTGTCCACGGCAAACCGCATCGGGTCCCTCTCCCTCCAATTGGCCGCGACTCAAGGATGAATGTGAATGGCATCTTACCCGCAAACGCGGGAAAGATCACCATTCCCGGCCCCCAAACCCCAAGCCGGCCGCCGGCTCTCTTCTTCGCCTCATTCGGCGGATGCCGCCTGAAGGAGGCAACGGCCGGGGTATCGCCCTGCGACGGAGCATCCGGCGGAAGAAATCCGGACAGCCGGTCCCGTTGAACTTCCCGGACGGCAAGCTGCCCCGCCATCACCTGACGCAGCCGGCGCTCAGCATCGCAACCGGATGGACCGCCGCATCCCAGTGGGGAATCCGGCGCGATTCACTTGAACCTTCCACCCGGCCGCCAATGGGACAATCAGGCGAAGACGTTCATTTCACATGAGGGCGAATTCTCACAGAGCACAGGGGCGGGCCTGCGGCGATTCCCCGCCCGATTCCAAAAAAATCCGGGCGACATGCGCTTGAGGCAAGATACGTCACGCGCATCACCGCCATTTCAATTTCTCGCCATCTGCTGAAGAACATAGGGGATGAGCCCCCCGGACGCCAGCAGCTCCTGCATGAATGCGGGGATGGGCATGGCCTCGAAGACTTCCCCCGTGGCTTCGTTTTCGACCCGGCCGCCGTCCAGGTCTACCCTTAGGCGGCTGCCCGTGCGTATCGACCCGGCAGGATAGTCAGACTCCAGGAGAGGAAGGCCCCGGTTGAAGGCATTGCGGTAGAATATCTGGCCGAAAGAGCGCGCAATCACGCAACTCACGCCCAGGGCCTTGATGGCGATGGGGGCATGCTCGCGGGAGCTGCCGCAGCCGAAGTTGTGACCCGCCACGATGATGTCGCCCGGCTGAATCTTCGAGGCGAGGGATGGGTCCAGGCCCTCGAAGCAATAGGGAGCCAAGCGGTGGGGGTCGAAGGTAATCAGATATTTGGCGGGGATGATCACATCCGTGTCGATATGCTCTCCGAGCACCCAGGCGCGCCCCGTCAGAACATTCGCCACGCCCGCGCCCCTCACAGCTCGTCCGGCGAGCCGAGCCGACCCAGCACCGCGGTCGCGGCGGCGACGGAAGGATTCACGAGATAGATCTCGGCCTTCGCCGAACCCTGGCGGCCGACAAAGTTCCGGTTTGAGGTGGAAACCGAACGCATCCCGTCGGCCAGTACCCCCATATGCGCTCCGATGCAGGGGCCGCAAGTGGGGGGGCTGAAGATTCCTCCCGCGTCCAGGATGATTTCGGCAATCCCTTCCCGCAGGCACTGGCGGTAAATCTGGGTGGTGCTGGGAATGACGATCAGCCGCACCCGCTTGGCGACCTTCCGGCCCTTCAGGATCTCCGCCGCGGCCCGCATGTCCGTCATCCAGCCGTTCGTGCAGGAGCCGATGTAGACCTGATCCACGGCGACCCCGCCCACTTCCGACAGGAACTTCGTGTTGCTGGGAAGGTGCGGCATGGCGACCACAGGCTCAAGGCCGGAGACGTCCAGCTCATGGAGGGCGGCGTAGTCGGCATCCGGGTCCCCGTAAACGGGAGTGAATGGGCGCCGGGCGCGGGGCCGGACGTATTCCAATGTCTTCTCGTCCGGCTCGATGATGCCGTTCGCCGCTCCCGCCTCGACCGCCATGTTCGGAAGGGCGAACCGCTCCTCCATGGGAAGCCGGGCGATCGCTTCTCCAGCGAATTCCATGGCTTTCCCCTGGGCGCCGTCCACGCCGAATTTCCCGATCGTAAAGAGGATGAGGTCCTTGCCGGTCACCCACCGGGGAAGTTCGCCCTTGTAAATGTAGCGGATGGTTTCGGGCACGCGGAGCCACGTGCGGCCCGTGATGAGAATGGCCGCAATGTCCGTGCTGCCCATGCCGGTGGCGAAAGCGCCGACGCCGCCCCCCGTGCAGGCGTGGGAGTTGCCCCCGGCGAGAAGCTCGCCGGGAAGCACCAGACCCTCTTCCACGGCCAGGCAATTGTGGATGCCGGCGTTTCCCCCCTCGTAGAAGCGCTCGACCCCCATGCGCTCGCAGAACTCGCGCATCTTGCCGATGGTGTTGGCCACCTCGATGCTCTTGCTCGGCGCGTTCACCATCGCCGAGACGAAGAAGCGGTCCGGGTCGAATATCCTCCGGACGCCGTGCTCCTCCAGGATCTGAAAGGTGATGGGCCCTCCCAGATCGTCCGCGTAAGTCTGGTCGACGCGGACGGAAAGCGTCTCCATGGGGCGTACCCGGTCGCGGTCCGCGCGGCCGGCCAGGATCTTCTCCGTGAGGGTCATGCCCATCGGCGACTCCACCCGCCGCATCCGCGGCGAGGATGCGGCCCCCGGCTACGCGGGGCCGTTTTCCTGAAGCAAGCTCACCCGCTCAGGAGGCACAAAGAGACTCACTGTGCTTTCAGGCTGATACCTGAGCCAGGAGCCGTTTTCGATTACGGTGAGGGTTTCCTCCCCCATCTTGACGCGGTAGACGCTATGCGTGCCGAGGAAGTCCGCCTTGACCACCTCAGCGGGCCACACGTTTCGCCGCCCCCCCGCGGAGTTTCCGGCCGGCTCCAAAAAGATATTCTCGGGCCGCAGGCTGAGCTCCACTTCGCTCCCCGGCGCCGGCGCGCCCGGCGCGGCGCAACGCAACTCCATGCCTTCCGCCAGGCGGACCACTCCCTCGCCGTCTTTCACCCATTCGAGGCGGCCCCGAAGAAAATTCGTGGCGCCGGTGAACTCCGCCACGAAGCGGTTGGACGGCCGGTTGTAGAGGGAAACCGGGTCGGCCAGCTGCATGATGCGGCCGGCGTTCATGACCGCGATGCGGTCGCCCAGCACCACGGCCTCGGCCTGATCGTGCGTCACATAGAGGGCCGTGACGCCCGTCTTCCGCTGTATCTCCTTGAGCTCGAACCGAAGACTCGCCCGGAGCTTGGCGTCGAGATTGGAGAGAGGCTCGTCCAGAAGAAGGATCCCCGGCTCGTTCGCCAGGCTCCGGGCAAGGGCCACCCGCTGCATCTGCCCGCCGCTCAGGGCCGTCGCCGGGCGCTCTTCCATGCCGGAGAGACCCACGAGAGCCAGCTTCTCCTTCACCTTCCGGCGGATCCCCTCCCGGGGATGGCGCTTCACGACGAGGCCGTAGGCCACGTTCTCGAAAACCGTCATGTGGGGCCAGATGGCATAAGACTGGAAGACCATCCCCAGGTTCCGCCGCTCGGGCGGGACCATGATGCCTTGCGCCGCATCCGTCATGGGAGCGCCGCCGATCAGGATGCGGCCCGCATCGGGTTCCTCGAACCCCGCCACGCAGCGAAGGGTCGTGGTCTTGCCGCAGCCGCTCGGGCCGAGCAGGACGAGGAATTCCCCTTGGGAGACCCTGAAGCTCACGCCGTCAACGGCGAGGACGGCCTCGCCGAAACGCTTTCTCAGCCCTTCGATGGCAAGTTCCATGTCAGGCGGGCCGCCTCATTCGCTTCGCTCCTACGGCTTGTAGCCGAAGATTTGGTTCCAGCGCTTGGTATAGGGAGCGCGCAGCTTGACGTAGTCGTCCTCCTTGGCCGACCAAATCTTCACCTTCTTCGGCGCCGTCGCGGGCGGGTCGATGTCGGTGCGGGCGGAGAGGCCTCCGACCTGCTTCGTCCAGACCTCCTGTCCCTCGCGCGAGAGGGTCCAGTTCTGCCAAAGCTTCGCGCCGTTGGGATTCTTGCCCACGGTGGTGATGCCATTGTTGAAGAGGATCATGACCACGCCCTCTTCGGGATAAACGAACTTTACGGGGGCGCCCTTCTTGATGTCGGCCACGGAGACCACGTCCAGGGCCACGGCCGCGGGCGTCTCGCCGTTGATGAGGGTCTTGCCGATGCCGCCGGCGCTCGTGAAGAAGCGCGGCTTCTGCGCGGCGAGCTTTTGCCAGTAGCTGTCGCTGTTGTTGCCGAGGACCTGGTACTGGAACAGCGCCGTCATCCAAGGGGTGCCGCCCAATTCCGCCGGAACGAGCCCCAGCTGCCCCTTGAAGCGCGGATGGACCAAATCCATCCAGTTCTTGGGCGGATCCTTCACCAGGACGGGATTGTAGGCGATGAGATAGAGATAGGGATAAGTGGGGTAGACCTCGCCGGCGATCTTGGTGTCCGCGGGATATTTGGCGTCCGTGGGCGGGGTGTGCTTGCCGATGATCCCCGCCTTCATCTCCGCGCGCATGAGCCCGCGGTCGGACATCTCGATCACGTCGGCCACGAGTTTTCCGGCCGAGTGCTCGGTCAAGATCTTCCGGTGGAGCGCGCCTCCGCCCAGCCGGACGACGTCCACCCTGACTCCGGGAAACCGCTTGCCGAAATTCGTCTCCATGATCTTGGTGAGGGAAAGGATGTTCGCGGTGTAGACCACGACCTTGCCCTCTTTCTTGGCGTCGCGGATGAGCGCCTCCCCGCCGAATTCCTCAACCGGCGAAGCGGCGAATGCCGGGCCGCCCATGAACGCCGCGATCACTCCCAGAACGACAAGCCATCCATTCATCCGGGTCATTTTTGTGCCCTCCTTCACCTTTGGACGAGCCTTCCTCTGCGCCGGTCAAGCCGCCGCCTCGGAGCGCATCACGTAGCGGCGCGCGGCGATCACCACCACGACGAGAATCACCGTTTGAATAAGGCTCAAGACCGCGGTCGCTCCGTACTCGGCCGACTCCCACTGATTGTAAATCTGGACGGAGAGAACAATGCTGTCGGTCGTGTACAGGAATATGGAGGAGCCCAGCTCGCGCACCGCCAGGATAAAGAGCAGGATCACGCTGGAGAGGATGCCGGGCCGGGCGAGAGGGATGATCACCCGGCGGAGAGTCTGCCAGAAGCCCCCTCCGTGGATGCGGCTGGATTCTTCGAGCTCCTTGTGGATCTGAAGGAGGTTCACCCCCGCCGCGCGCACGCCATCGGGGATGAAGCGTGCGACATAGGCCAAGGCGAGAATCCAAATGGTCCCATAAATCGGCACCGGAAAGGATATCCACGCCCACAGATACGCCACGCCGATCACCAAGCCGGGCACCGCGATCGGAATCATGCTCAGGTAATCCAGGCTCTTCCTTCCCGGGAGATCGGTTCTATGGACGCAGTAGGCCGTGAGGAAGCACAAGATGGAACCCACGATGGCCGCCAAGGCGCCCATCTGAAGGCTGTTCCAAATCGACGCGAAAGCCTGCTCGTGGGTCCAGAGGAAGCGGAAATGCTGCAGGGTGAGCACATTGAAATCGAACACCGACCAGAAGCTGGGAAAGAACATGAAGCTCCTGAGGCTCAGAAGAAGCAGCGCGAAGTAGGGAAGCACGACCGTGACCACGAGATAGATTGCGATCAAGGCGACGACGGCGGGCTTCCATCTCCGCAGCCTGAACATCCGCGGCTGGCTCGCCTTTCCGGTCACCGTGATGAAGCTCCTCCGGCCGATGACCTGTCTCTGAAGAAAAACACCCACGAGGGTGAGCGCGATCAGCAGGACGCTCACGGAGGCGGCCTTCTCGTAGGCCGGGGGATTCCCCGTGACCAGGTTGAAAAGGTAGGTCGTCAGAAAGTGGATGTTGGCGGGCACCGCTATCGTCGCCGGAACGGCGAACAGGCCCAGCGTGATCACGAAGACCAAGAGCGCCGCCGAGAGGATGGGATGAATGATGAGCGGAAACGTCACCCGCCGCACCGTCTCCCACGCGTTCGCCCCGCTGATCGCGGAGGCCTCCTCCAGAACCGGATCCATCCGCCTGAGGGCGGGCGTCAGGAACATGTAGGTATAGGGGGCGTAATAGACGCCGAGGACGAACCAGATGCCGGTGAAAGAGTAGATGTTGAGGCGGAAGTCCAGCCCCAGGTCCTTGAAGATGAGGTTCAGGATCCCCGCCCGGTCGCTGGCCAGGGTGGCCCAAGCCATGGAGGCGATCAGGGGCGAGACGAACAGCGGCATGATGGCGATGATCTCGATCAACCCCTTGCGTCTGATGTCGGTCCGGGCGACCACCCAGGCGAAGAAAAGGCCTATCAGCATGGCCAAAACCGCTCCCCCGGCGCATCCCACAAGGCTGTTGTATGTCGCCTTGTAGAGCGAAGCCGTCCCGTACATCTCAATGTAGTTGCCAAAAGTCAGATGGCTGAAGGCCTGCCCCAAACGGGTAGGCTCGACCGTCGAGAGAGAGCCCAGCAGCAGGATGCCGATGGGGTAGGGAATGAAGAAGAAAAGGAGGAGGAATATCGGCGCCACGGCCGCCAAGGCGAAGAGGCGGCGGCGCGTTCGATGTGAGGTGACGCCCGCCTGCTGGGGAATGGTCGATTCCATCGTCCCCGTTCCTCTTCAGGAAGCCTGCATCTTCTCCAGGCGCTTCTTCAGGGCGGGAAGGCTCCCTCCCAGCGCGATGATCTCCCGGAGCTCGGCGGGCAGCGGCTCCGCTTCGTGGACGAGGCCCTGGGTGAGGTTTTCGATCTTGCCCCTTTCAAAATCCACCCTAATCCGGTCACCGTCCGCCACCTTCCCGCCGATGCCGGCACAGAAGGGGAGCGAGGGAAGGCCCGCCGCGACGAGCATCCGGTAGGTGAAGTGGGGCACGCTCTCCGCAATCAGCCCCAATCCCAGGCCCGTCATGCCCAAGAGCCCATAGATATGAGGGTTGCCCTGCCCGAACCGCTTCCCGGCCACCACGATGTCGCCCGGCTTCGCGCGCTGCGGAAAGTCCGGGATGAGGTTCGTGAACACATGCTGCTTGAGGTATTCGGGGTCCGACACGCGCACGCCCTGCACGAACACCTTGGCGAACTCGATGATGTCGTCGTCCAGGGAAAGATTGTCCCCGAGCTTCCAGCAGCGGCCTTCCAGCACCCAGTTCACGGCCTCTCCCTCAGCCCAGGAACTCGCGCGGATCCGTGATTTTTCCCGTCACCGCGGAGGCGGCCACCGTCGCCGCGCTCGAGAGGTAAATCTCCGCCTTGCGGCTGCCCATCCGGCCCACGTCGTTGCGGGTGACGGTGGCGATGCAGGTCTCGCCGTCCGCCAGAGGCCCTCCCTTGCCGATGGCGCATGGGCCGCATCCGGGCGGGCCGACCAGCGCACCCGCTTCCACGAAAATCTGCATGAGCCCTTCCCGGATGCAGCGGTCGGCGACCTCGCGGCTGCCCGGCGTCACGATCATCCGGACTCCCGGGGCGACCCGGCGGCCCTTGAGGATGGCGGCGGCCTCCGCCATGTCCTCGTACTGGTCCGCCGCGCATGAGCCCAGATAGGCCGCGTGGACCGGGATTCCGAGCGTCTCCCGCAGGGGAACCACCTGCTCCGGCCGCGGGGGAATGGCCACCATCGGCTCAAGCCGGGAAAGGTCGAATCGATGAACGGCCGCGTATTCGGCGTCCAGGTCGCTGGCGAGAGGCTCATGCACCCCCAAGCCGCGCTCCTCCATCCAGGCGGAGGCCTTGGAATCGAAGGGAACGATAGCGCTCTTGGCGCCCACCTCGATCGGCAGGTTGCAGAGCTTCACCCGGGCGTCCACGCCGAGGTCCCCGATGGCGCTCCCCCCGTACTCGAACATCCGGTAGTCGGCCTCGTCGGGCCCGATCTCCTTGATGATGAGCGCCGCCGCATCGCGGACGGTCACCCCGGGCGGGAATTTCCCTTCGAGCTCGACCCGGATCGTTTCCGGCACGCGGAACCAGTGGCTCCCCGTGGCGAGCACGGCGGGGAACTCGAACACCAGGGAGAGGCCGAGGCACCCGAGCGCGCCGTAATTCGTCACGTGGATGTCGTAGGCCAGGACGAGCATGCCCGGCTTCACGAGCCCCAGCTCCATCGGGAAGACGTGGCCCTGGCCCCGCCCCACATCGAAGAAGTGGCGGACGCCCCAGCGCTTCACGATGTCGCGGATGTTCTTCGCCCGGTTGGCGATGGCGACGGTCTGAGGGATGGTATCGTGGTCGAAGCACACCAGTACGCGGCCGGGGTCCCAAGGGCGCTCGACGCCCACTTGCAGAAGCTGCCGATCGGCTTCGACCACGTAAAGATCGTGGATGGTGGCCAGATCGGGCTCGGGATAGACGATGTCGCCCGGCTTCACGACGGAAAGGCCGGAGGCCCGCGCCATGATCTTCTCGGTGAGGGTCATGCCCATCGGCGGTGCCCTTGGAATAAGGCTGGAAGCGGCCGTTCCCGGTAGCTATCGAAACACGGCGGCGCCCGAATAATTCCTCGCTAAGCTTTCTTGATTTTCAAGACCATAGCATTACCCCAAGCCGCGCGCAAATTTGCGGAAAATAGGCGCGTCATTCATCCGGCGTATGCAGGCGGAGGGCGGGGGGCGTTTGCCGCGCCACGCTTGGACTGATACCGTTCGCTGAACGGTTAACGGCACATGTCTGGGGGCGGGGCCAAATATGCACCCGAGCGAAATCGCGCGCCTCCGCGCCGAGCTGAAATCCTACCCGGATATTGTCCGGGGCGAGATCGACGGCCTGACCTGGGAGCAGATGTGCTACGCCGCCCAGGAGCCCGCCTGGGCGCGCTGGTGCATCGATCTCCAGATCCGCCACATCGCTCTGGTCACCCCCGTATGGCTCTCCCTCCGCGCGGAGGAGGTGCTCCGCCGGGAGGGATACCGCTTCCCCGAGACGGCGGCGGCCATCAAGGGGCTCATCGCCTCGGGGCAGCGCCACGTGCCGCCCGAGATCGCGCCCGCCCGCGCGGGCGTCATCGCGTTCATGCGGCCCTGGGCGGACCTTTGCTGCGAGATCATCGATCGCGAGGGGGCGGAGGGGCTGGAGAAGCGCACCTTCACCTTCTACACCGACCCGGATTGGGTGCGCCCGGGCGACCCGAAGAAGCCGGTGGAGTATCACCGCATCGCCGCGCGGCTCCACCCGGACGGTTTTCGGGAGGACGCGGAGAAGCCGGGCCTGTTCCACTTCCACATCGGGGCCATCCTGCGCCACATCTGGTGGAATGTGCTGGCCCATCTACGCACCGCCCAGCGGCTCAAGATGCTGCAGGGGCTGCCCGTCGTCCATGACTTGCCGCGGGAAGGCTATCTCACGCTGCCGGAGTTTTACGCCTGACGGCCGGAAGAATCGCCCTCCGGCTCAATCCGTCGTGAACTTCTTCGCGAGCAGCGGGAAAAGGCCGGCCATCGCCTCCCCTTTCGCCGCGCGCTCTTTCACCTCCTTCTCGATGGCCCGGATCCGCTCGACTTGGCGCTTCACCTCGGCGAGCCGGGTCAGCGGAACGGCCGCCACCCCATCGATGTCGGCGACGATGATGTCGCCCGGCTCCACGCGCACCCCGCAGCAGGTGACGGGAGTGTCCATGGCCACCACCTCCAGGCGCCGCGGGAAGGCCAGGCTCCAAACCGACTTGCAGAACACCGGGAACTTCAGGTCGCGGATGTCCTCCACGTCCCGCGTCGCCCCGTCGATCACGGCGCCCACCGCCCCGCGCCGGGAGCACACCCCGCTGGAACCTCCCCCCCAGGCGGCGAGCGGGGAGCCTGCCGCGTCCACGACCATGACGGCCCCTTTGGGGATGACGTCCACCACGTCGTAGAGGCTGTAGGGAGCCTTCACCCCTGGGGTGCGGACGGGCGCGAAGACCATTGTGGCCGCCGGGCCCGCGAACCGCGGATATGTCTCCGGCACGACGGGGCGGGGCCCTTCCATGATGAGGTTCAGCCCGAGCGCCGTCGCGGCGTCCGCCAGCGTGGCCGTGGCGACGCCCGAAAAGAAATCCGCATCCACGCTCATCGGAGCCTCCTCCCGCCTTGGCGCACCCCGCCCCTGGATGCCGCCCCCGTTTGTCCTTCCTGCACGGCGATCAGTAGGTCAATCCGCCGAATCCCTCGAAGAAGCGCGCGAGGAACTTCTCCGATCGCAGCAGGCCCTCCACCTGGCAGTACTCATTCGCCGCGTGCTTGCGCATGGCATTGCAGGGAAGCCCCCCGATCCAGGGGATGCCCAATTCTTCGGTCCAGAGCGCAACCGGCATCCCCGCGGGATGGACGGGCCAGACCTCGGGGTCCGCCCCCATCTCCTTGTGGGCCCGAAGGAAGCACGCGATGAGAGGGTGTTCCGGCGAGGTGGCGCCGCCGGCATAGTGGTTGTTCACGACGAACTCGATGTCCCCGAAACCGCCCTCCTCGAGAATCCGGCGCACGTTCTCGATGCGCTCGTCCGGGTCCTCGCCCGGCAGAAAGCGCATGTTCACCACCGCCTGGGCCTCGGAGGGGATGCTCACCTTGACGGATTTCCCCTCCCCGATGAACCCCGCCTGGAGGCCGATCAGGGTGAACTCGGGGCGGAAGAGGTGCGCGCGCACCGCCGCATGGAAGTCGTCCTGACGAAACCGCTTCACCCCCAGGCTCCGCCTCAGCCGTTCGGGATCCATGCGCTCGGAGAGCCGGCGGCAGAGCCTCTCTTGGACCGGGCTCGGCATCCAGCCCTCTCCGCGCTCGTAGATCTCCTCGAGGCGCTTTTCAAGATAGGCGACCGCCTCGACCAAGCGGTCGGCGGGGTTTCCGATCCAGTTGCTGTTCAGGGCGTGGATCTCGTTGCCGATGGGGCCGCCCCACTCGCCCGGCCGGCAGAAGAGCCTTCCCATGAGGTTGCCCTTCAGGCCGAGAGGGACGATGGGGGTGCCGTCGGTCTGGGCCATCGGGCAGAGCCAGTAGGCGGCGTTCGCCCGTTTCATCTTTTCCTTGTAGCGCGGAAAGAAGTCCTTGAGCCCGCCGCTTCCCAGCTCCGAGGCCTCGTGGACGAACATGAGATTGAGCGGGAGCTTTTGGCCCGCGGCGCGGGCGGCGTACACGGTGTTCATGACGCCGGCGATGCCCGTCTTCATGTCCTCTGCGCCCCGGCCGACGATGCAGCGGCCCAGGCCGTCGAGCTGGTGTATCCGCGGCTCGAAGGGCGGGTTCAGCCAGCCCGGCTCCTCCGCCGGGGTCACGTCGTAGAGGCCGTGGCAGAGCAGCGTCCGCGGCGCGCCTTCGTCAATCAGGCCGAAGACGACGGGGAACTCGGCGGTCTCGACCACCTCGGCCGTCCCCCCCACCTCGCGGATTTCCCCGGCGAGCATCTCCGCCATCTCGCGGTTGCCCCAGTCCAGGGCCGACACGCTCGGCTGCCGGATGTAGTCCAGAAGGCGGCGGACGTGGCTGTCTTCGAAATCCCTTTCGATTTGAGCGACTACGCGATCGACTTTCATCCGCTCCTCCCTCAAGGGATCATCAAGCCGAGCAGCGGGCCGTGCTGCTGGGCGCCGTAGACATCGCGGTCGCCCGGCGCGCCCGAGGTGGGCCCGGTTCGCGGTATGGTGATCTTGATGGCGCGGGCCGCGTCGAACTGGATGATCCGGACCTCCTCGGCCTCGACGCCATAGAGCGCGGCCACGGCGCCGGGCGTCAGGGCCTCGCTGCCGGCCACCCGCCTGTAGGTCCCCTCATCGGCGAAGAGCAGATCCAGGGTTATATAGAGGGGCCCCGCGTTCTTGCTCCGCAGGACTTCCGCCAGGTCGTAGAGGCGATCCAAGCCCCCCCCTAACCCACCCGCTCGAACTCGACCGCGAAGGGAGCGCCCGCGTCCTCGAGCTCGATGAGATGGTAGATGTGGAACTCGTAGACCGGGCCGCCCCGGAAATCCGAGGGCGAAAAGGGAAAGGCCAGGTTGCCGGCCGTCGCCTTGCGCCCTTCGAAGCCGCAATGAAGGTAGGTGCTGCGCGTGAGGGACAGAACGGCGTCGGCCGTGGCTTGGTCTTTGGCGATGGCCTCCATCACGAGCCCCACCTCATGCGCCGTCCTCGGACCCTCGGGGCCCGGGCGGCCGAGCACGCCGTCGCGGCCGTAGTAGACGAAGCGCAGCTCATAGTCCTCGGGCGCGAGGCTGCCGCGCAGCATGTCCGCCACGGTTTCCCGCACCCGCTCCTCCACCTCGTCGAGCCGCCGCAGCAGGCTCGGGTCGGTCATCCCCGCCACCGCGATGGTGCGCCAGCCGCGCAAGCGGACGCCCTCGAGTTTGATCGTGGGCCGCTGAGCGGCGACGAAGCGGCCGCCGCTCACCCGCACCCGCCGGTCGTCGAGCTGTTCGAACTCGGTCGCCTTCAGGTCCACCATGCCCTCAGGCTCGTAGAAGAGGTAGGGATCGGGCTGCTCGTACATCATGTGCGCGGCCACGGAGTTGGGCGTCAGCCGCTTGCCCATGTTCATGGGTTCGAGCTCGAAGTGGTCCTTCCGGAGCGTGCCCAGAATGCAATCGTTCGCCCCGATGGGAAGGGCGCATTGCGCGCCGCACTCGATGATCTTCGACATGTGGAAGGCGAGCCCCAGGTCGTAACCCCGCATGGCGGCGAACGCGGTGTAGATCGCCGTGTCGCAGGAGCGGCCCGCCAGGACGACGTCCGCCCCGCCCTCCAATGCGCGGATATACGGCGTCAGGCCCATCTGGCCCACGATGCGCACGCTCTCATCCACGGCCTCTTCGGTGAGAGCCGGGAGCTTGCCCAGAGAGCGCGTGCGGCCCTCCCGGATGGCCTTCTTCACGAACTCCTTGTCCATCTCCGAGCGGATGATGGCGAGCCTGAACTTGAGGCCGTCGCGCCTGGCGAGCTGGTGCATGACGCCGAGGACGGCATCCACGTGAGGATTGCCTCCCGCCGTTCCCGCCGAGCCGATGAGGTAGGGGATGCCCTTCCGGCGGGCGGCGCGGAGGGAGAGGCCCAGGTCGCGGACGATCTGCTCGCGCCGGGTGAGCTGCTCGCCGCTGCCCAGATAATAGGGCCCCGCGTCCGTGGAGCCGTTGTCGGCCCCCATGTAATGAGGATCGCGCGCGATCCCGTTCTCAAGCGAAGAAACCGGGAACCCATAGCCCAGGTTCCCGCAGACCGAGAGGACACGCAGCTCGTCCATCGGGCGCTCTCCATCAAAGCATCCGGTGAGATGAAAGAGACTATCAGATCCCCGGCACGCGGCAAAACAGGGAAATTCGCGCGCAATTGCCCTCGCCGGCTCCGGCTCGGGCCTTACGTCCGATGCCGGCCGGTGGGCCCGCGGCGCCGGGGGAAGTCACGCCTGTCCCCCGGGCTCGGCAATCCCGGCGCGCCAGCCCAGCTCTTCTTCGCACCAGCGGGCCGCCGCCAGGAGGCCCGCCTCGCCGAACCTCCGCGCGCCAAGCTGGATGCCGAAGGGCAGGCCCTCCCCGCCCCGCCCCAGGGGGAGGGTGACGGCGGGCTGCCCCGACAGCGAGAAGGGCTCGCAGAAGAGGCCGCTCCCCGTCGAAACCTCCCAGGGAGGCGACAGCTGATCGAACGTGGGGAGCACGATCAGTTCATAATGCCCGTGGAGCCGGTCCACCGCCCGGATGAACCGCGACCGCAAGCGCATGGCGTTGACATAGTGAACGGCGGGCACCATGAACCCCGCCGTCACGGTCCGCCGGGTCGAGGGGGGGTAGGCGTCCATGTTCTCCCGGAACATCTCGCCGTGATAGCAAGCGGCATCCACGGCGCGGATCATCGCGTGGACCGAATGAATCAGTTCGCGGTCCATCGGGAGCCTTCCCTCCTCCACCTTCACGCCTTTCTCCCGCAGAAGAGAAACCGCCCTCAGCGTCCAATCCGCCACCTCTGCATTCGCCAAGGGCAGATAGTCTTCCTTCAACAACAGCGCCCGCCCCGGACGCCGGGGGGCGGAAGCGGCGGCGAAGTCTTGCGCGGGGATATCCGGGGCCCCATCGTCTCCCGGCGCCGGCCCGGACATCACCGTGAGGAGGTGCGCCAGGTCTTCCACCGACCGGGCGATGAGGCCCACGTGGTCGAACGTCCACGACACCTTGACGATCCCGGTCCGGGGTATCCGCCCGTACGTGGGCTTCAGGGCGCACACGCCGCAGAAGGCCGCGGGGCGTAGGGTGGAGCCCGTGGTCTGGGAGCCCAAGGCGACGGGCACCATCCCGGCCGCGACCGCCGCCGCCGAGCCGCTGCTCGATCCCCCGGGGCTGCGGGCGAGGTCCCACGGGTTCCGGGTGACGGAAGGGTCGGAGTTGGCGAAGGGGGTGGTCACCGTCTTCCCGATGGCGACCGCCCCGGCCGCCCGGAGGCGGGCGATGGAAACCGCGTCGGCATCGGGAACGTGGCCCCGGTAAAGGGGGGTCCCCGCCTCTCGCCGGAGGCCCTTGATGTCGAAGATGTCCTTGGCGCCGAAGGGCGCGCCCGCAAGCGGGCCTAAGGGGCGGCCCTCCGCCCGGCTCCGATCCGCCGCCCGGGCCGCCTCCAGAGCGCCCTCCCGGTCCACCTGCGCCCAGGCCTTCAACCGGTCTTCGCATTGGCCGATACGGGATAAGATGGCGCCCACCCACTCCGCCGCCGATAGGGTGCCCTCGGCCATGCGGCGGAGCCCTTCGCTCAGGGTGAATTTCCAGGACTCGGTCATCGAGGTCCTCCATTCCCCGCCGCGGCAATTCGCACCGGCTCCCGCCTTCGCGCGGCAAACCGCGGCGGCTCGCCCGTCCTGAACATGGCACGGCTTTCGTCGGGAATGATATTCTAGCATCATTCATTTTTCACGGCGCCGTCGGCGGATTCCGGATGGCCTGGGCGGGAAACCCTCAGGAGTTCTCTTGGGTGAAGGAGCCGAAAATGAACGAGCGGAGACGTCGTCTTCGGGCCTTGCTAGAAAGCGGGGATCCGCTGCTCGCCCCCGCCTGCATCGATGCGTTCAGCGCGCGCATGGTGGAGCAGGCGGGCTTTCATGTGAATTACCTGACGGGGAACGGGGCATCGGCGGCCCTGCTCGGCCGGCCGGACGTGGGCCTCATGACGTTGCGGGAGGTGGCCGACGTGTGCCGGAACATCAGCCTCGCCACCGCCATTCCGCTCATCGCGGACGCCGACACGGGATATGGAAACGCCATCAACGTGATTCGAACGGTCCGGGAACTCGAGCTGGCGGGGGCCGCCTGCCTTCAGCTCGAGGATCAGGTTACGCCGAAGCGATGCGGGCACCTCCCCGGCTCGAAGCCGGTGGTTTCGCTTGGCGAGCAAGTGGGGAAGCTCAAGGCCGCCCTGGACGCGCGCCAGGATCCCGATCTGCTGATCCTGGCACGGACGGACGCGGCGGCCGATCACGGGTTGGACGAGGCAATCCGGCGGGCGCATGCCTTCAAGGAGGCGGGAGCGGATCTGATTTTCATCGAAGTGGATGGAACGAGAGAGGAGCTTGTCCGGATCGGAAAGGAGGTCCCCGGGCCGCTGGCCGTCACGGTGGACGAGTCCCGGCGGGACGCACCGTTTTCTCCACAGGAGCTGGCCGCGCTCGGCTTCCGGCTGATCATATATCCCGGGATCATCCGCTGCACATATTTAAAGGCGGTCACGGATGCTCTGAGGATATTGAAGAAGGAAAGCTCGACCCTGGCGGCCAAGGATCGACTCGCCTCTTTCCGGGATTACAACCAAGCGCTAGGCATCGAGGAGATCAACGCCTGGGAAGAGAAGTATCTCTCATCCATCCGAAATCCGGCGTGATCTCGAAAGGACATCCTGGAGGGCGGGATCCGGCGGCCCGGCTGTTTCATCGCCGGGCCTGATCCCGCGCCTTTTCAAATGAACCAGCCAACCAGATGCCCAATCCGTCCCTGAGACAAGGCTAGGCCAGTGCGCCTCCGTCCACCGGAAGGACCGTCCCGGTGACCATCGAGGAGGCTTCGCTCGCCAGAAACACCGCCGCCCCCGCGCAATCTTCCGCCTCCAGCAGGCGGGGGATCGGCTGGAGGGAGAGAACGCGCTGGAGTTTTTCTTCATTTTGCCAGGTGGCAGCCGAAAAATCCGTGCGGGTGAGTATGGGGGCGATGGCATTCACCGTAATTCCATAGCGGCCGAGCTCGGAGGCGAACTGGCGCGTCATCATGATCTGGGCGGCCTTGCTGATGCTGTAGTCGCCGTAGCCGGCCCGCGCCTTGAGGCCGGTGGAGGAGACGACATTGATCACCCTTCCCCACCCGCGCCCGGCCATGGGCCGGGCGAGCATCTGGATCATCTGGAGGTAGCCGCTCACGTTCGCGCGCATGGTGGCTTGCCAGCTTTCGAGAGGGCAATCCAGCAGGGGGCCGAGGGTGCCCCGGGCGGCGGCGTTGTTCACCAGGATGTCAATTCTTCCAAAGGCTGGCTCGGCCTTCCGGCAAAGGTCGAGGATTCCTTCCTCCCTGGACAGGTCCGACTCGGCCAAGGCGATCCTGCCTCCACCCGGGGGAATGCTTTCGGCCGCCCTCTTCAGCCGGACGCCATCCCGGCCATGCAGCACCACGTCCGCTCCGGCGGCCGCGAAGGCGCGGGCGATCGCGTGCCCGATGCCCCGGGCGCTGCCCGTGACCAAGGCGGTCTTCCCCCTCAGCGAGAACATGGCCTCTCCATCAATCCAGCAGGACGGAACGGATGTAATCCTCGTTCCAGGCGAGGCCCAGGCCGGGCTTTTCCGAAAGGACGAGGGCGCCGTCCTGGAAATCGAAACCCTCTTGGAACAGCGGCTGCCACCAGGGCTGGTAGGTCTGCCAGATCGCCCCTGGCGTGGCCGCCTGAAGGTGAGCGCTCACCTCCATGAACATGTGGGGGGTGATCGGGACGTTATAGGCGTGGCACAGGGCGGCGGACTGGCGCCAGCCGGTCACCCCGCCGATCCGCATGAGGTCCACCATCAGGTAGTCCGCCGCCCGCCGGCGCAGGAAAGGCAGGAGGCCCTGGGTGCCGAAATTCGTCTCCCCCGCGCAGACGGGGCAGTCGAGCGCCTGGCTGACCCGCGCGCACCCCTCGATGTCCTCGTGCGGAACCGGCTCTTCGAGCCAGTAGGGGCGGAGCGGCTCCATCGCCTTGCCCGCCTGAATCGCGGCCGGCGCATCCCATCCCTGGTTCACATCCACCATGATCTCGATCTCGGGCCCCAGCGCCTCGCGGACGATGCAGCAGCGTTCCACATCATCCCGCCAGTCCTTCTTGCCCACCCGGAATTTAACCGCCCGGAAACCCCGCTCCTTCAGCTCGGCGGCCTCCTCGGCGAGTTGCTCCCGCGAGGCGTGGAGCCAGAGCGCCTCTCCGGCGTAGACCTCGGCCCGGTTCTTGAAGCCCCCGAGGATGCGGAAGAGCGGCAGCCCGGCGGTACGGGCCAGAGCGTCCCAGCATGCGGTGTCGATGGCCGCCATCGCGATCAGGGCGGAACCCGCATGGCCGATGAACGTGGTGGCGCTGTACAGCTTCCACCAGAGGGCCTCGGGAAGAAGGGCGCTCTCGCCGATGGCCGCCGCCGCGAGATCGCCGGTCAGGGCCGCGATGGCGGCGATGCGTTTTTTCCCGAAGCAGAACGACCAGCCCATCCCCTGCACGCCGTCCCGGGTTCGCACGGTGACGAGGACGCTCTCGACGGTGTCGCTCCGGAAGGTGGCCGTGATCACCGGCCGGGCGATGGGCACCGAAACCGTCCTCACCTGAATCGACTCGATGAGGCCGCCCGGGACGCTCATGCCAGCGCCCCTCCATCCACGGGAATGACCGTCCCCGTGATCATTCCCGCCTCATCCGATGCCAGGAAGGCGGCGAGCGCCGCGACATCGTCCGGCTCGGCCAGCCGCTTGATGGAAAGCATGCGCATGACTTTTTCCTTTTCCTCCTCATCCTCCCACTGCCACTGCGAGAAATCCGTGCGCGTGAGCGTGGGGGCGATGGCGTTCACCGTGATACCGTACTGGCCCACTTCCACCGACAGTTGCCGCGTCAGCATGACCTCCGTGGCCTTCGTTATCGCATAGTCCCCCATGCCGGGCCGGGCCTTGAGGCCGGTCGAGGAGGTGACGTTCAGGATGCGGCCCCAACCGCGCCGGCGCATGTCCCGGGCCGCCGCCTGGCAGAGGATGAAATAGGCGGTCACGTTCACGGCGAACAGCCGCTCGAATGACTCCAGGGGAACTTCCATGATGGGCTTCCGGGAGGGCTTGGCAGCGGCGTTGTTCACCAGGATGTCGATCCGCCCGAAACGCTCCATGTGGCGGTCCAGAACCCATTGGCAGCTCTCCGGGTCGGCCAGGTCGGCGGGAAGACCATGCGCGTCGACATGTAAGGCCTTCAGGGACGCGGCCGCCTCATCCAGCGTCTTCTCGTCCCTGCCCACGATGGAAACCCCCGCCCCTGTCCGGGCGAAACGCCGGGCGATGGCGAGGCCGATGCCCCGCGAGCCGCCCGTGACCATCGCCGCCTTGCCCGCGAGGGTGCCGCCCGCTCCCGGATGGTTCATGCCCTCATTTCACCTCGTATTTGGCGACCGCTTTCTCGTCCCATTCGAAGCCCGCCCCCGGGATAGGCTTCAGATGGATCAGCCCCTCCCGGAAATCCACGGGCTCTCTCAGCACCGGCTCCCACCACGGCTGGTATTCCTGCCAGATGGCATTCGGACTGGCCGAGAACAGATGGGAGCTGAATTCCATGAAAAGATGGGGGGTGACGGGCAAGTGGAACGCCTGCGCCACGCGGGCGGCCTTCATCCATTCCGTGACGCCGCCCATCCGCATGAGGTCGGGCATGAGAATGTCCGCGGTTCCGAGTTCGCACATCCGCCGGAAATCCTGGGAGGTGTAGTTCGTCTCGCCCGTGCAGACGGGGGTATCCAACGCCCGGGATACCTGGGCGCAGCCCTCCAGGTCCTCGTAGGGGAGAGGCTCCTCGATCCACGCCACGTCGAACTCTTCCAGGCGGCGGCCCATCTGAATCGCGGTCGGCGCGTCCCAGACCTGGTTCACGTCCACCATGAGCTTCGTCCCGGGCCCGACCGCCTCGCGCACCGCCCGGACGCGGGCGATGTCCTCCTCCCTGTCCGGCTTGCCGACCCGCATTTTGACCCCCTTGAAGCCGCGCGCGGCGAATGAGGCCGCCTCCTCCTGGAGCTCGTCCACGGTCTGGTGGAGCCAGAGCCCCTGGCTGGCGTACGCCTCGACGGATTCGCGAGCGCCGCCCAGCAGCTTGTAGAGCGGCAGGCCCGCCACCTTGGCCGCGATGTCCCACAACGCGGTGTCGATGGGTGACATGGCTATGACCGCCGCCCCGCTGTGGCCGATGAAGGTGACGGCGTTCCACATCCGACGCCAGCAGCGCTCGATTGCCAGGGCGTCCTCCCCTTCGAGCATCTCGCCCAGGTCGTCGATCATGAGCTGGATGCCGCGCACCTTTTTCCGGCCGAAGGCGAATATCCAGCCGATGCCGCTCACCCCCGCGTCGGTGTCCACGTCAACAAGAACCGAATCGATCCCGTTGATAGGGAAACTGGCCGTGAGGAGCGGCCGCTCCAGGGGAATGGAGACGAAGCGGGTGCGGACCTTCTTGATGCGGACCGGCTTGCCTGCATATCCGGAGGCCATCAGCCCACCACGTCCTTGCAGCTGATGAACTCGACCTCCTCGTCGACCGCCCAATTGGAGTGCTCCGCATTGGCGGGGATATAGACGGCTTCGCCGGGTCCCAGTATCTTCTCCTCATCGCGGACCCTGGAGCGGATGCGCCCCTTGAGGACCGTGATGATCTGCTCCTCGGGATGGGCATGAGTCTTCGCTCCGGTTCCCGCGGAGTAGCGGTAGTAGCCCACTTCGACCTTCTTGCCCTTGATGGTCGGACCTTCGGCGGTGGAATATTCGGGCCTGATCACGCTCCGGCTGATGTCGGCAAGCCTGAAGAAAGTTTCCATGTGTCCTCCTGGGATGGCCATGGGAGGCGACGATGAGGTTCAAATGCGAGAGGGTTCAGCGCCGATGGGCAATTGTATCCGCTCTACCGTCGAATCTCCAGCGCCCCGCCGAATCCCCTGCCAATTCAACAAGAACACAGGAGAGAGGCAAGAAATCCGGACAGGGAACGCTCCCTTTGTTTTGGCGAACTGAAAAACACGGTAAGATTTGGATGAAATTCCGCCCATACCATAAAGATTTTGATCTCCATCGGGCTTTTATCCTGAGGCAAAGGGATACTCCATGACCGAAGCTTTCGAGCGGAAGCGGTTGGCCTCCAAAGCCCTTTTTGAGCGCGCCAAGGGAACAATCGCGGGCGGCATCACCAGCGAATTGCGCGCGGCCGAGCCCTTCCCCATCTTCATCGAGAGGGCCGAGGGCTCCCGCAAGTGGGACGTCGACGGGAACGAGTACGTCGACTACTGCATGGGCAGCGCCGCCCTTCTGCTCGGCCACGCGCATCCGGCCGTCGTGAAGGCCGTGTCGGACCAGGCGGCCAAGGGCACCCTCTACTCCGCCTTGACGGAGCTGGAGCTCCGCTGGGCCGACTTGGTGCGGGAGCTTTACCCCAGCGCCGAGCGGGTGCGGTTCGTCGGGACGGGGACCGAGGCGAACATCCTGGCCCTCCGGCTCGCCCGGGCCTTCGCGGGAAAACCCAAGGTCCTGCGCTTCGAGGGGCATTTCCACGGATGGGGCGACGACACGGCAGTCGGCGTCAAGATTCCCTGGAACGAGCCCCCCACTCACGGGCTTCCGCCCGGGGTGCGGGAAGCCACCGTCGTCTGCCCGGCCGAGAGCGGGGCCGCCGCCCGCGCTCTGGAGCAGGATTCCGCCATCGGGGCCATCATTCTCGAGCCTTCGGGGGCTTCCTGGGGGACCGTGCCCCTGCCGGCGGGCTTCCTCAAGGACCTGCGCGCCCTGGCGGACAAGCACCGGGTGCCCCTCATCTTCGACGAGGTGATCACGGGCTTCCGGTGGAGCCCCGGTGGCGCCCAGGCGTCCGAGGGGGTCAAGCCCGACCTCACCACCTTGGCCAAGAACCTCACGGGCGGCCTGCCAGGGGGGGCGGTGGCCGGCCGGGAGGAAATCCTCTCCCTTCTCGACACATCGAGGGAGTACAAGGGCAAGAAGGCGGGCGTGTTCCACCGGGGGACATTCAACGCCAACCCAATCTCGGCCGCGGCGGGGGTCGCGGCGTTGGAGATCTTCCGGACGGGCGAGCCCCAGCGCCACGCGGACCGCCTGGCGGCCCGGCTCCGCGAGGGGATGCAGCGGATCCTGCGGAAGAGCGAGGTCGCCGGGGCGGTCTATGGCGACTCCTCCACCTTCCACATCTTCCTGGGAAAGGGAGCCCGGGGGACCATCGAGGGGCTCTCCCCGGTGGACCTCAAGGGGATACCGCCCAGGACGGTAAACGCCCTCCAGCGCGCCCTCCGGCAGCGGGGGGTGGACCTTCTCTCCTACACGGGCGGGGTCACGTCCTCCGCTCACACCGACAAGGACATCGAGATCACCCTCTGCGCCTTCGACGAGACCGTCCAGGAGCTGGCGGAGGGCAGAGCCATCGAGCGGCTCTAGGGCCTTCCTCTCAGGCGCGCCGTCTCCCCGGCGTCCAGAAGGGCGCCGGGGCGGACCGCCACGCCGTAGTCCGCGCGGGCCGCTTCGGCCGAGACGACCCCATCCCGCACGTCGCGGAGCACCTCCTCGGCCGGCCGCTCGAAGGGATCGCCGAAGCCGCCGCCCCCGCCCGCCTCGATGAGCAGCCTCCCCGGCGCGAGGTCCACATTGGCGTACTGGGGCAATTCCGCCGGTTCTCCGCCCTCCGGGGCGAAACACACGCGCGAGATCGCGCCGGGCTTTCCCCCCAGCAGACCGAAGGAGGTGACCGTCCGGCACGATTCGCCGCGCGCCGAACAGGAGACCGGGGTAAGGAGATCCGCCTCGTAAATCACGCCCATCCCTCCCCGCCAGCGCCCCGCCCCGCCGCCGTCGGTGCGGATCTCCTGGCGCAGGAACCGGATGGGATAGACCTGCTCGTAATGCTCCAGGTTCGGCACGGTGAGGGCGCCGAGGGTGGGCATGTTGCCGCTCAGGTCCAGGCCGTCGCGCCCCTGCACCGCTCCCGTGCCCGGCCCGCCCCCCCCGTGGTAGGTCACGAAAAACTCTTTCCTCTGATCGAAGCCCGCCGTGACGGGATAGGCCGTCTTCGCCCAGGCGGCCGAGACGCGGTCCGGCACCGCCCCGGCCAGGGCCTTCCACACGCACTGGACGATCTCGTGCGCCGGAAACACGGTGCAGAGGGTGACGGGGGCGGGGAAGCTCGCGTTCACCACCGTCCCGGACGGCGCGATGATGCGCACGGGGCGGTAGGTCCCCTCGTTGTGGGGGATCCGGGGGTCCACCAGGGAAGACAGCCCGACGTACAGCGCCGAGCAGGTGTTGGCGATGGGGGAATTCTTGTAGCCTTTGATCTGGGGGGAGGTCCCCGTGAAGTCGGCGGTCAGATCCGTGCCCTTCTTCGTCAGGGTCAGGCGGATCGGGACGTCCACCGGGGAGAAGCAATCGGTGTTCATCACCTCCTCCGCCTTGTAGACTCCGTCCGGGATCCGGGCCAGCTCGGCGCGCATGAGGGCCTCCGCGTGAGCGAGAATCCCCCGGAAGCCCGCCAGCAAGGCGCCCGCCCCCATCTCCCCCGCGATCTCCTCCAGCCTCTGGCTGCCGATCCGGGTGCTGCCGATCATGGCCGAGAAGTCGTGGGCGATGACCTCGGGGGCGCGGGTGTTCGCCAGGATAAGGCGGATCACGTCCTCCCGCCGCTCGCCCCGCCGCTCGATCCGGATGGGGGTGATGCGGAAGCCCTCGTGAAAGATTTCGGTGGCCTCGGAGTTGTAGGTGCCGATGACGCCGCCGCCCACATCCACCTGATGCGCGCGGTTGCATACGAAACCGCACAGCTCGCCGCCGTGGTACACGGGCGCAATCACCGTCCAGTCGGGGAGATGGTTGCCGCCTCCGATGTAGGGGTCGTTCAGCAGGTACAGATCGCCCGGCGCCATGGTGTCCCGGAAGGCATTCAGAATGCCCCGCACGGCGAAGCCCCCGCTCCCGGTGTGGATGGGCAGGCCGTCGGCCTGGGAGACGAGCTGGCCCTCCGGGTCCGTGATGAAACAGGAGAAGTCGTGGGCCTCGCTGAAGATGGTCGATCGCGCCGTGCGCTGCATGATGATGCCCATCTCCCGCGCCACCACGTCCAGGCGCTGCTGGAGGATGGCCACCGAGACCGCCTCCGGCCCGCCCGCGGGAGAGGCGCTCCCCCCGGCAGGCACACCGCCCTCCAGGCTGCCCAGCCGGATGACGAAGGCGCTGCCTCCGCCGAGCGTCAGGACGTCGCCGGGCTCGACCAGGATGGTGGTGGTAGGCTCCTCCACGACCGCCGGCCCCGTGATCTCGGCCGAGCCCTTGATGTCCTCTCCGCGGAAGACCGGGACGTCCTCCCATGCGCCGGCCGATTCAAGAAATACCCTCCTCCATCCGGACGGGCAGGGCCCGGCGGCGGCCGGCGCCGGCTCCCCTAGGCGCAGGGGATCCGCCGGCTCCTCGGCCCGGACGCGGAAGCCCATGATCTCGACCGGCTCGCCGGGCCGGTGATGGCCGTACGCGGCCTCATGAAGGGCGTGGAAGCGCTCCGCGAGACGCTCGGGCCCCTCGCCCGCGGACCCGTCCGCCTCCACCGTCAGATGCCAGGACTGGCCCGGGTAGCGCATGTCCACGGAAGTGATGAAAGAGAACTTCTCCGGGTCCTCTCCGCCCCGGAGGATTTCCGCCCGCAGCTCGGTGGCCAGGGCGTCCAGCTCCTGGCGGAGGAGCCCGCCGCTCACCTCCCCGGCCCGGAGGCGGCGGCTCCGGAGCCGGTCGTAGCGCACCGCGCCGCCCACCATTCCCACGGCGCAGCAGGCTGCCGCCTCCCGGGGAACGATCACCCGGGGCATCCCGCAGATGCGGGCCACGGCGGAGGCAGAGAGGCCCCCGGCCCCGCCCCCGGCCACCAGCGCCATCCGCCGGGGATCGGAGCCGTGGCGGGCGCAGATCGTCTGGACCGCGCCCGCCATCTGGCGGCTGGCCAGCCGGATGGCCCCCACCGCAGCTTCCTCCGGACTGAGGCCGAGGGATTCGCCCACCCGCTGGAAGGCTGCGCGGGCGCTCTCAACAAGGAGCGGTATCTCCCCGTCCAGCAGGCCGCGAGGGTCGAGGCGCCCGAGGAGGAGGTGCGCGTCCGTGACGGTGGGCTGATCGCCCCCCTTGCCGTAGCTCGCCGGGCCCGGCTCCGCCCCCGCGCTCATGGGGCCCACCCTCAGCCCTCCGCCCGCGTCCATCCAGGCGACGGTCCCCCCTCCGGTGCCGATGGTGTGAACCTCCACGGCCGGAAGGGCCACGTGGTATCCGCCCACCGCGGACTGATCCACCATGCCCGGCTGGCCTCTTTGGAGCACGGTGACGTCGCAGCTCGTCCCCCCCATGTCGAAGAAGACGGCGTCCTCCGCCCCGCACAACCCGCCGTAGATCCGGCCCGCCGTCACCCCCGCGGCCGGCCCGGAGAGCACCAGGGCCGCGGGCAGAAAGCGGCTGTGCGCCACGGTCGCCATCCCACCGTTGCTCTGCACGAGCAGCAGGGGGCCCCCGTAGCCCTGCCCGCGCAGGGCGCTCTCCAGGCGCGCCAGATATTCGGTGAGGACGGGCCCGAGGCAGGCATTCACGGCCGCGGTGGAAGTGCGCTCGTATTCGCCCATGATGGGCGCCACGCGCGAGGAGAGCACCACGTGGACGCCGGGGAGAAAGCGCTCCAGCAGCGCGGCGGCCTGCTCCTCATGCCCGCCATTGAGATAGGCGTTGAAGAAGCAGACGGCGACGGCCTCCACCCCTTCGCGGGCAAAGATCTCCGCGGCTTTCCGGACGTCCTCCGCCACGAGCGGGGCTGTCTCCCGGCCGTCCCGGTCGATGCGCCCGCCGACCGGGAGGCGCAGATACCGGGGGACCAGGACGGGAGGATTGGGGGCCCGGTGGTCCCAGACGTTCTCGCGGAACCCGCGGCGGAATGAGAGAGAGTCACGGAACCCCGAGGTGGCCAGCAGGCCGACCCGTGCCCCATGGCGGGTGAGAAGGGCATTGGTCGCGACGGTGGTGCCGTGGACGAAGCGGGTGCAGTCGCCTAGCAAATCCGGCACCCGCACGCCCAGCTGGCCCGCGGCGCGTTCGAGGGCGGCCAGAACCCCCCGCTCAGGGTCGCGGGGCCGGGAGGGCGCCTTGGCCAAGCACAGCAATCTTCCCCGCCCGTCGGCCACGATCAGGTCGGTGAAGGTGCCTCCGACATCCACTCCGATGCGGCAAGCGTCGCCCATGCACTCTCCCGGGAATCTTTATTGAAGCGTCAGGCCGCCATCGGCGACAACGAGCGAGCCGGTCATGTATGAGGAAGCCGGGGAGCACAGAAAGACAACCAGGGGCGCAAGCTCCCCCGGCTGGCCCACGCGCCCGGCGGGGATTCGCTTTACGTAAGCGCTCAGCGCCTCCGGATCGTTCAGCAGGGGGGCCCCCATGTCCGTGTCGAACTGCCCCGGGATGACGGCGTTCACCCGGATGCCATACCGCGCCCAGTCCACCGCGAGCGACTGGGTGAGGCTGTGGACGGCCGCCTTGGAGGCCGCGTAGGCGAGGACGTTCGGGCGGGCGCGCAGGCCCGCCACCGAGCCGAAGTTGACGATGCTCCCTCCTCCGGCGCTCCGGACCTTTTCTTCGCTCAGGTGGGGAAAGGCCGCGGTGCATAGGTGAAAGGCGCCGCCGGCGTTGACGGCCAGCGTGCGGTGGAATTCACCGGGCGAGGTTTCCATCGGGGAAAGGCGGGGACATACGCCCGCGGCGTTGATCAGGAAATCCAGGCGCCCCAGTTCCCGGACGGATTCCTCCACCACCCGCCGAGAGGCGGCGGCATCGGTCACGTCCAGGGGGAATACGGCCGCGCGACGGCCATGCCTCTCGATGGCGGCGGCGGTCTCCCTCAACGCCGGCTCGTTTGTCGCGGCGACGGCCACGTCCGCCCCCGCTTTCGCGAGCGCGAGGGCACAGGCCCTGCCCAGCCCCCGGCTCCCGCCGGTCACCAAGGCGGCCCGGCCGGTCAGGTCAAATGATTCCATTGGGCCACCCCCCCTCTTCCGCACCAGCCCGGAACTGGAATTCTCTCTGCGATGGCGCCCGACCCGCACCCCTCCCATTGGATACGCCGGGCGGGTGGCGGGAGGCTCGTCCATTGCGCCCTTGCGGGGCGGGATTGTCGAGTCCCTCCTGAAGATTGACAAGGAATGGATATTACGATGCCATAGTCTTTGAATTCAATTCGAATGAGACTGGAGGCATGAATGGAGCGGATCCGGGTTTGCCAGATTGGCCTGGGGGCCATCGGCTTGGCCTGCGCGGCCGAGGCCAGGCGGCGCCCGGGGCTCGAACTGCTTGGCGGCGTCGACATCGACCCGGGTCTGGAGGGGAAAGACCTCGGCCTTCTGGCGGAAGGAACCCGCTGGAGCCTGCCGGTGCGGAGGGATCTCGAATCCGCGCTCAGGGAATGGCGGCCCCGCGCGGCCCTGCTGACCACCGTCTCCCAGGTGGAGCGCCTGGCGCCCGTCCTGGAGACGCTCATCCGGGCGGGGGTGAATGTGGTTTCCTCCTCGGAGGAGCTTCTGGTCCCAAGACACCGCGCCCCCGAAGCCTCCGCAGCGCTCGATGCCCTCGCCAGGTCGGCCGGCGTTACGGTCATGGCGGCCGGCGTGAACCCCGGGTTCACCATGGACCTTTTCCCCCTGTTCCTGTCCTCCATGTCCAGGCGGGTGGAGAAGGTGGAGGTACGCCGATGCCTGGACGCGGCGGCCCGGCGGGAAAGCCTGCAGCGAAAGGTAGGAGCCGGGCTCTCGCTCGATGCGTTTCATGCCGGCCAGCGAGAGGGATGGATCGGCCACAAAGGGCTCATGGAGAGCCTCGTCCTGATCTGCGAGGGGCTCGGCTGGCGGCCCGACCGGTCGGAGGAAACCATGGAGCCCATGATCGCCAGCCGCGGCCTGAGGACGGATTTCCTCGAGGTCGCCCCGGGCCAGGTGGCCGGCGTCCACCACACCGCGCGCGCATGGCGCGGGGAGAGGTTGCTCGTGGAGCTGGACCTGAAGATGTACGTCGGGGCGAAGAATTCCTACGACAACGTCCGCATCCTTGGAGAGCCGCCCCTCGATGTGACGGTCCAGGGGGGAATCGCGGGCGACGCGGCCACGGTGGCTGGCTTATTGAATGCCGTTCCGCTCGCTGTCTCGGCATCCCCCGGCCTGCTGTCTCCTTTGGCATCACCTCTGCCCCGTGGTTTCGGAGCATAAACGCGCCCCATCGCCACAACGCCAGAAGGTCCAGAACCCCGGCGACGTCGGAATGACAGTGAGGTCCACGTGCCAGGCGTGGTTCGGATGCGCGGCCGTTACGGTACGGCCGGGGGGTTCGTCGTCAGATCCAGGATCGGGGAGTCTTTCCTCCTGGAGGATCCGGCCGGTGGCCGTCGCACCGAGGTGCAGCCCCGCCCGGCAGAGAGTATCCGCGATGCGGACCTTGCCCGCGGTGGGACATAAAGTCTTGAGGCGCCGATCGCGGCCAAATCATGAATAGCGGAAAGAGGCTCAGCATCGGTTTTCCAGCCAGCCGTGCCGGGCCGCTGCCTCGCCGGCGCCGCCTGCAGCTGGTTTCATTCCCGCGCAAAATCTCCGGCCTTTTTCCCCATCTGCCGCATCATCGAGCCTGCGATCATTGTCTCGTCTAGATCCGCGGTTTCTCCTTTCGGAACGTCAAAATGAAGCCTTTCAGTGTACGGCGCCGGCCGGTTCATCATGAAGGCGCTCGCGGTTTCGGCATAGAACGTCCGCGCCTCCTCGACATTCCTTTTGCCGGCCACGATGTCGTGCGCAAGGTTCAGGGCCAGGAGGTTCATTTCCTCCTCCTTGTGGCAGCAAAATGGCGGCAAATCAGAAGGGGCCGATTTCTGTGGAACACAGGGTCCTGCCGTCAATTTTCATGCTTAAGCATGATGGGCTGGCCGTGAGGGGTCGCGCGGGCGGCGGCATCCCACTCCCCCTTTCGGCGGAGGAGATTATCGGACGCCACGAGACCCTTCCTGGCGACTATTTTCTCGAGGGCGGCCAGCCAATGCAGGTAGTAAGTATCGCCTAAGTCGGGTTCTCCCCGCTTTTGGGCCGCTGCAATCTCCGCACCCAAACATTCCGTCCATTCTTTCCAGGTGAAGTGACCTCGCTGGTGGAGCATCAAGGTCATGGAGAAAGCCTGCGCCTCCCAAGGCTCACGGAAGACAGGTCCCTCTTCATCCCGCGGCAAGGAGGGAATCGCATCCAGGTTCTTTAAGTCGTCCATCGTCTAATCTCATTCTTAGGCCAGGCGTAAGGGCTCAAGCATTGTCCAGATAGTCGTCCCACATGTCGAGATAAACAGAATCCCGGGCCCCCGCCCCGGGACCCCAGAGGTCGCGGGACATGAAGCGGACATTGTAGAGGTGCTGGGGCTTCTTCCCCTCGCCCCGGGCATTGGTATCGGGGAAGATGAAAACGCCATAGTCTCGCTCGATCACCCCTTGCCTGCCGCGGGCGTAGCGCGGAAGGCGGGTATGACCTGTCGGATTGATGTCGCGGGCCCGAACGCGATCGCCGGGCGCGAACCTGGGCGGAATGTCTTCGTCCACTTGAAAACTGCCTCCCAGGCGCAGGATGTTCGGCACCATGTCCTTGGTGAGCAAAGGCATCAGGCCTCCTCCCTTGCGAGCTCGGCCACGCGCTCTTCGATTTCCTCCCGCGTCAAGAACCCCTTTTCCACCAACAGGGTTTCGAGGCTATATAAAAATCGCTCATAATAACTCGACCCCAGGTAGCGGGCGGGCGGAATGCGCTCGCGCGCGTGGCGGGACATATCAATGTTCCACCGCTCCCATACGCTCATGGCGCGCATGAGGGCGAATATGCGCCGCTCCCACTCGGCGTGGAAAACGGGCTCGTCCTCCTCGAGGACGATGGGACCCATCCCGTGCATGCCACCCATATCGTGCACGCCGTTCACGCCGATTCTCCTTTTGCGCTCGGGGCCTGGACCTTGGCCGTCCCTATCAGGGAGTTGCGGTTGACAATCTCGGCCAGCTCATCTTCGCTCATGCCCTCGGTTCCGGCCGGACGTTCGGGCAAGACGATGAACCGCACCTCCGAGGTGCTGTCCCACACGCGGACCTCGACGTCTTCGTCGAGCTCGAGGCCGAACTCCTTTAAAACACCGCGGGGATCGATCACCGCGCGGGAGCGGTAGGGGAACGATTTATACCAGACGGGAGGAAGGCCCAGCACCGGCCACGGATAGCACGAGCAAAGGGTGCATACCACCATGTTGTGAATCTTGGGCGTGTTCTCCAGCACCACCATGGTTTCGCCTTGCCGCCCTTCGTAGCCCATCTCGGCGAGGGCCGCATTTGCATCCTCGAGCAGCCGTTTCTTGAAGCCGGGGTCCGTCCATGCGCGGGCGACCACTTTCGACCCGTTGCGGGGGCCGATCTTTTTTTCGTAAGTGTCGATGAGTTCATTGAGGGCGTCCGGCTCCACCAGACCTTTCTCAGTGAGTAAGGACTCGAGTGCCCGCACCCGAAGTTCGATATCCGAAAGCTCGGTGCCCCCATCATGGGTGTGCCCGCTCATAAGGGCCTCCTTATTGATTATTCGGGGTGCATTTCACCGACATTTCCCATATCCCCCTTGGATGGCGGCAGTATAGCAATAAAGCTCAGAATCCGGGTTTGGGATGGTGCCTCGACCACCGGAACCGCTCCCGCTGTGCTGGTCCACTGATTTTCGCGGTCTGGCTCGTCTGAGTGAAAAACCCTTGAAAGATTAAATATGTGGTTATCTCCAGGGTCCGGCAATCAGGATTCTCCCAGGGGCCATCATGCGGGCAAGAGGTCCGACCCTGCATAGATATGTCGCCAAGGTGCCATCTCTGGCTCAAGGCCCCCCTCTCCAAATCCCGCTGGGTGTGGGGGCTGAGCAAGAGGAGAGAGCCCGGAAGCTCGGGGTGGACCCGAACTTCCGGACGAGGCGAGAGGGAAGGGGCGTAACCAAGGAACGAAGGCTGGCGGCGGGCGCAGTCCGCCGCGAACCCTTCTCCGCCCAAATTCCCGTTAAACGGAAAATACAGGGAATTTCCGGAAGTTGAAACGCCCCTTGGGAAGAGAATCCCCAGCCGCCCGGAAACCGAACGGAGAATTTAACCGACTTATCGGATTATTTCAAAA